>JBDGRC010000127.1:0-5522 GCA_042218495.1 Candidatus Nanohaloarchaea archaeon
CCTGAACTCGACGAGGAGTTCGACCGCGTCATAATGCCGCTGCCGGAGAAGGCGGTTGACTACATTTCAGTGGCGAGAGAGGCTCTGTCTGATGAAGGTACTGTTCATCTTTACGTTTTTGCTACATCTGAGGTTTCTGAGTTTGAAAGACGGTTCGAGGGGTTTCAGGTAAGGGGGAGAACTGTGTGCGGCGATAAAAATCCTGCAGTTTCCAGAGTCTGCCTCGAGATGAGGGTTTGGTGAGCAAGAACGGCAGAAAAACTACTCCTACATAACAACATATAAAATTTTTCTTCACTTCGGGCATCTTATGAGTCCCGTACCGAACCAAAATTCACCAGAATCTTACAGTCCTGAGGGTACTTCTCTGGAAGAAATACGACAAGATTTAGAGGGTATGGAGTCGTATCAAAGCAAGAATACCTCGGTTTTCGTCGCCGGTCTTAACAGAGTTGGCGGTCCTGTGGGGGAGCAGTTGGGAGATGAATATCCTGAGGATAAGGAATACTTTCCGCGCTGCTACTACAACAACAGGAAAACATGGGCTTTGAAAAAGGAGCTGCTGAACTGGATGGGTCGTGGGAATACTCCGGGCCAGGTTAGCATAGACCAGGAGGAAAATGAGATTTATCTGACGGATTCGGAGCATAGACTGGAATATGTGAATGAAGCCCTCCGTAGCGCTGATGATGATAGGGGCGAAATTGTATTTGTGGGTACTGCCAACTTTGAACCATATGAGGACGGCAAGAAAAACTGGAGAAAAGAAAGAATGACGCGTGATACTGAAGTAGGCCTCTTGAATAACGGTCTAAAGATGATCAATCCGCCAATAATGTCTGATCTGGTGGATAACAAGTATAAATTCAATGAAAGGGCAAAAGATTATCTTCCTGTTCCTCCTTTCGAGCTTAGCCTCAAATACTGTGTAAGGGGAACTCCTGGAGCGGGCAGGGCTATCGAAAAGGGATGGCTCGATGAGGATGAACTGCCCGAAGACGTTGGAGAAGCGATTGAGATGTTTTATGAGGACTGGGGGGCTCTGGAAGGTTTGGAGGTCCCCGAGTCGGATTACTCTCCTCTCTTCTACAAGCCTGTTGTGGCCTCTGGTGGCGATGGTTCTACCTCCTTAACCTTCTCTCAGATGAGGGAAAGGATCGAAAAACAAGATTCAGGGTTTCTATACCAGCGTGACAGGGATCAGGAAGGAAATATCGTTCATAGAGGAGAGGGCATACTACAGGTTTCGGTACCTCATACCTCCGACTTCAGGGTTGTTGCCGCGAATGACACGATTGTGCAGACCTATGAGAGGATAGGAAGCCATGAAAAGATACAGACAAACTTCGATGAGCTGCCTCCTCAGGAACAGGTTCCACAAAAACTTTCCGAGAACGGATACGCGACTCCCGTGTATCACCTGAAACATGATGAGGGTCTTGATGGCCTGAGGACGATGGTTGATGAGGGAAATAGAATGATAGACGAGTTTTTGCAGGATAAAGGCGTTGGATCAGAAGTGGTCGAAGGAGGAGTGGGTAACTGGATAGGATGGGATTTTGCGGCTATCAATCATAGCCATCCTTTATTCAGGGCTTACCCGGATGAGCTCCAGGATTATCTTACTCAGGATAGACACAGCATATCCAGGGACCACATGAGAGGGGATGAGTTCGGCTTCGAGAGCGAGCTAGGAGGCTGGGACGGTGACAGAGTATATCTTGCAGTGATGGAGGCGAATCTTTCCCCTGGCACTAAAGGGGATGATGTAGTCGACTGGGACACACAGGACACGAGGAAAAACCTTCCTTGGTTCGCACATGAGGGCCTTTCAAAACCCGGCGGAGAGTTCGAAGTTGGTGGCTGGAGGGATAATAGGCTTGAAGATGTGCCCGAGGATGTCTGATGCCTAGCCCACGGTAAGTATTTATAAAGTTTGTGTATAACTATGTTATTAAGGTGTAACAAAACATGAGTTCAGGATACGATGAAGCAGATGATTCAACGGGAGATAGAAGTGGATATAGAGATATATTATCTGAAGCCGAAACCGAAACAGAATCAACCGGAGAAGACGGTGGAACCTCTGAGAGAAGCGGTGCACTTCCTCTGTTAGAGACGGGTGTGAGCAGACGTGGACTCCTCAAAGGAACAGCAGCACTCCTTGCAACGGAAGAAACTGCAAGGGAAGCTCTTGCAGGTGATGAAGATCCCCTAGGGTTGACGGTCTGGGACGCTTTTCAGAGTCTGACCGGAATGGATGCCACGGGACAGTCTATTAATGGGATCTATGAGTTAACAGATCAAGCAGACCAGTTGGCCAGAAATACCAGGAATGAGTACCGTTCTTCGATCGAGGAAATGGATCTCCCTGAGTTTGGCGAGGGGGAGATGTTCATGGATCAGCGTTACGTTATGCACTCCAACTCCAGTGATCTTGACACTGGTCACAGTGACATGAATGAGAAGGGAATGAGGTTTGTCCATCTGACGGATGGAGATCTATTCAAGTTCGAAGGTGAAAAGAATCCTCTGGAGCCAGGACAGGAGGAAACGGAAAATTCGCTTGGATTAGCGGTAAACGCCTCCGCAGATGTCACCCAGCAGGACATAAGGAAAGACCTCAAAGATCTTGAGAACCTGTACAAGCAAGCCGCGGGAGAAGTCAACAGAGTACTTCAGAACGGGGCTGCGACCGGCTCGGGAGACACTGTTCTAGACACGATCGATGAACTCAAAGCCAGGAAAGAACAGCCCGATGTACAGGGCCAGGCTAAGGAAGATCTTAATGAAGCCATTCAGAATCTCGAATCTGTTCGAAGGGAGATGGCGAATGCTCGTGACTCCTATGCTGAAATGGCGAGGGTATTCGCTCACGCCAGAGAGAATCTCAGCTATGATCCTGGCGCGGCTCCGGCAGCCTCGAGTGCGGATGCGATCTACGACGATGTAGAGGAACTGAGCGATGCCATGGAGACTAACTACACCACTAGAGAGATGGAAAGCTTCGCGGACCCAAAGGGCTACGATATCTCCGAACTTGATTTCAAAGTGGACAACGGTGAGATACTTGTTGTCACGGAGGGAGATGAGGAAGTGGTAGGTTCCTACGGAGAGGCAAACTAGCCTCTCGCCGTTTTCTTTACTTATTTTGCTTTTATTTATAGTTCATTTCTGTCCTTGTTGCTTCTAGGCGGTATCTGTTAGGAGCATCAGGTATAAATTAACATAGTCTTTTAAGTGTTATCCTACAGTAACAAACTATGGATAGAAAACTGGGTTTTCTGATGATATCGGCAGTGTTTCTGGCATCGCCGGCAGCGGCCGAAACCCCGAGTGTGGACATATCGCCGTCCAAAACTGTGAATCTGAACCATCAGAAAACGATAACTCTGGAGGCTGAGGCGCCTGGAGCGAACGCCATCTGGATAGCAAGGAAGGTCGGCGGGTCGGGGTTCGAAAGTTACAAACACGAAAACTGTCGAAACAGTCAGGGATGCAAGGTAGAATTTGCTATAAGAAGGGAGTCTGAGAACTCTCTGGATGTGAGAGCCGGGGCGACGTATGGTTACGATACTCTTCTGAGCAACGTCTATACTCTTGAATGGAATAGAAAGACTTCTCTAGAGGTCGACTCTCCTTCTGGTGACAAAAATATAGGTCCTGACGGCTCTGTAAAATTCGAAGCTGAAGCCTCAGGCTCCAGAAATATATGGCTGGAAAGCAAACCTGTTGGATCCAACGAAGAATTTACCACGTACAGTTTCGTAGGAGACTGCGATTCGACGAACAGTTGCCGTCTAGACGAAGAAATCTCCGGGTCGCCCGGCACTGAGCGTGTCTACAGAATCGTGGCCACGACCAAGGGAGGGGAAACCCTTGAATCCAGAGAATATGAGGTGAAGTGGGATGAAAGGAAAGATAATCCAGATATTGATCTAATCAATCCTGAGGGAAATGGCAATTCCTTGACGCCGACGTATGAATGGGAAATCTCAGACGAGGATAGCGGTCGAATGGATAGTCTAGAACTGACAGTCCAGAAGAATTACAGGAACTTCGGGTGGAGGGATCTCAAGACCTACAGCCTCGGGGGAAATGACAAAGAATCCGGGAGAAACGATTTTACGCCTGACGGAAACGAACCTGTACTCAAAAGAGGGGAGAGTTACAGATGGAGGCTAAAGGCAAAGGATGATGCATCGGGAGGATATCATTACTCCAGCTGGAGTATGTTCCAGACCAGAGATGCTTCAGTCATGAGATGCGGCATCTCCCTCTCCGATGCCTCGGCCCGGAGGATCCAGACGGACTATGGAAGCCAGGCCCCGAACTCTCAGGTACAGGTTTCCTTCACGGTAGACAACGGTGCCGATGCTCCGAGAGGTTACAGCTACAAGATAAAAAATGAAGAAGGGAAGACGTACGAAAGTGATTCAGGCACTCTGAACTCCGGAAGCTCGGATAGCATCAGCCTGAAAATCGATCCGGAATCGGTGTCTCAGGCCACGGTCGAGGTGGAAGGAGACCATAGAAAATGTGACAGCACGGCGAGCAGGACCGTTGAGTTTGAATTGAGAACTTCGGATCCTGTAAACATCGATCCAACCGTTAACCTCAGGTCTCCTCCGGGTGGGGGCTCGGGGGGAGCGAGCACGACTCCCAACTTCGCCTGGAAGATTACCGATCCGGACTCCGACAGCATGAGCAAGGTCCAGATCGTGGTTCAGAAATTTACTGGAAACCTGGGAAACCCCTGGATCACCCATGTTACAGAGGGTACGGGTCAGAATGCTCTGAGTGAAGGCGAGGTGGTTAACTACAGGCTGAATGAGAACGAACTCGGGAGCAACCAGAGGTACCGGTGGTTCATCAGGGTCAGGGATGACCCGGGAACGGAGTTCCACGAGTCCTCGGAGAAGCTGGACTTCAGGACGGAGGCTTCTGAAGAGCAGGAAACCGATACCGGAGACGAAGAAGGTCAGAAATCGGCCCCGGCCCCGGACGTCACTCTTAATACGCCTCCTTTCGACGGAGATGACAGAGGATCCAGCCTCAGGCCGCGTTACGCGTGGGATTTCGACCCCAATGGAGATGCGGATTACTCCGGAGAGCTGATCGTCACTCAGAATGGTAATGAAGTCGAAAGCTATTCCCTATCCGAAAAGGCCCTCAAATCAGGAATCTTCGACTCGCCGGACGATGCCTCCCAGCTGAAATACGGCACCGAGTACAAATGGGAGCTCAGGGTGAAATGGAAAGGAAAATCCAAAGTCTACGGTCCCAATACTTTTGACACGAAGCAGAGGCCGGACCCTGAATGCAAACTTAACATGAAGAGTTTCACCGTTCCCGACTCGATAGGAAGCGACGGAGGAGAGGCCAGCTTCAAACTCAGGAACAACGGCGAGAAAGATAGACAGGTACAGTACACCTTCTATGTCGACGGCCAGAAAGTCGACGGAGGCGGAGAAAGGACAGCCTCTGCGGGCAAGACGTTCGAGCGCTCGGAGAGCCTTGAA
>JBDGRC010000128.1:0-7667 GCA_042218495.1 Candidatus Nanohaloarchaea archaeon
CCTCGGCTCCGAAGGGGCCGTTATCCCAGTCTCCGGAGGCTTCCACGGTGTCGATGTGGGCGTTAAACACCAGCTTTTTCTCCCCGCGCCCTATGCTAAAGATAACGTTGTTGTCCAGCTTCTGCGGCTCTAGGTTTTTCCCCTCGCAGTATTTTTGGAGGAAATCGATTATCTCCCCTTCTTCTCCGCTGACTGATTCGATCTGGACTAATTTCTTCAGTAAATCTGCTGCTTTCATTAGATTTCACCTTCAATGGTTTTTACCGATAGTTTACTGATTTTCTTCTGATCTACAGGGCTGTAAAGACCTGGAGTTTTTGGTATATCTATTTCTCCATTTGCTCTCATCTCTATACTTTTTTTCAGCACATCTTCGTCAAAGTACCGGGTTGAAGGCGCTATATCACAAGGATGATTTACCTCAGATAGAGAGGCAGCACTTATCGCAAATGATTGACCTATGCCTGATTCCAGTAATCCTCCTATCCACATGGAGGCGTTTTGCTCTTTACAGACGTTGTTAATCTCCTTTGAAGGGTAGAGGCCTCCTACGCGTTGTGGTTTCAGATTCACTATGCTGCATGCGTTGTTTTCCAGGGCTTTTTTCGCATCTTCCGGACTTTTAATGCTTTCATCCAGGCAGATAGGTATTTGTAGTTTCTCAGCTAGCTTTGAGTGATTTATGATGTCATATGCTCCAAGTGGCTGCTCTATCATCTCTGGGTCGAACTTTTCCAGCTTTTTAAGCTGCTGTAGATCTTCTAAGCTGTAGGCCGAATTCGCATCTACAGATATTTCTACCTCAGGGAAAGTTTCTTTGACTGCTTTGACATACTTAAAGTCTTTTCCAGGCTTGATCTTAAGCTTTAACCGGTTGTAGCCTTTTTCAAGGTAATTTTCTGCTGTTTTAAACGCTTCTTTCGGATTTTTCTTAATTCCAATGCTCACACCGCATTCTACTTTCTTGTTTTTTCCACCAATCAGCTCTGAGATCGGTTGATCTTCTTCAAATGATTTTAAGTGGTAAAGCAGGAAGTCGCCGGCTGCTTTTGCCATCGGATGACCTGAGTAAATACCTATGTTCTCATGGTATTCCTTAATCGATGAGGATTTCTTGATCGCCGGGATTACGTACTCCTCGATGAAGTGAATATTTGTCTCAATATCTTCGTGGTTGTAGATAGGAAGCTTCTGGGAAGTGGCTTCCCCATAGAACCACTTCCCGTGCTTCTTCCCGGCAAGCACTACCACATGCTTGTCCTCGAACGTCTCTTCACTAGTTTCCCAGGCTTCCTTCATTGGAAGCTTGATGTGGTGGATCTTGAATTTATCGAAGTCCATTTTAGATCACCGAATTGGCGCAGTAGTGGGGTGAGATGTAGAGGTTTTGTTTTGAGGTTCCTGAAAGCTTTTCGTGCTCTCAAAGATGTAAGCGTTTTTCTCACCCTCTTCCAGAGTCTGGTAGTCCACAGCCATCCAGTCCTGCTCGTTGATCATGTAGCCGAGGACTTCTGCACCAGCTTCCTTTAGCTCGATAAGATCTTCTACTTCGTCCAGGTCGTAGGGCGTCTCTACTTTGAAGAATTCTGAGCTTGATTCCTCGATTGCCTTTTGTTCTAGCTGCCATTCCCCGTCTTCTTCTATCAGGTAGTCTGTTTCCTGAACTTCTCCGTCCTCGTAAATCATAACTGTCTCGGTCTGATCTTTTTGCCATTCAATATCATACTCGGAGGAGTCTGGTGACTCTGAATGGTTTGAATCGCCTGTAAGCATTGACAAGAGACTCGAAGCCAGACTCTGATCTTGAGACTCTCCTATATCCCATTTAGCCATGAAACGATGTGAAGGAGCTTCGTCCGGGTCATCCGAATACTTGTCAGGTATGAACTGTGAAGGTTGAGCGCCTAGCTTTCCAACGTAGAGATTGGCGTTTACTGGTTCGAATGGATCAAATGTCCACTTGATGTATTCTCCATCCGCCTGCTGTTTCTGGTTCTCCATCAATTTCTCGCCGATACCGCTCTTCTGAACTTCTTGATCAACTCCCAGCATGTGGAGGTAATAGCCTTCTTCATCAGGAAACTCTCCGCTTTCATCTTTAGTCATGAAGCTGAATCCCACAACTTCTCCGTCCAGAACTGCGGCATTGATCGGAATCGCCTCTGCGTGCCCCTCGTAGAAGTTTACAGGAATCTGGTGCTTTACCTTATCTCCTGACCAAGCATTCAGTTGAGCCTCAGGTATTTTCCCAAGTTCATCGCTGCTAAGCTCGGAACTTGGCTTGATCTCTAGATCACTCATTGACAATCACCTCCGTTAATTCATCGGTCAGTTCTTCTATCTCATCTACTTTATTCATCTCAATATCTGCAACAGATTCGGATTCGATTCCCACGCCTAATTCCTCTGCGATTTCTTTGAAGGTCGAAGAGTCATCGTAATGATGAGAATCAGTAAATCCATCGTTGTAAACGGTAATTCCTATGTCTCCTTCTGGCATGGTATGCATAGAAACTGGAGAACCTTCAACCATGGCTCCAGACATAATAGCATCGTAGGCGCTACAGGAAGGACCTTTTACTTTATTGTCTGTCAGATCAATTACTGTGGCATTAGGGGTATAACCGTTTTGAGGTTCTCCGTATACCTTTGCTTTTTCATGTTTCTCCTCGCCCACGTAATCTATCCCGGCCTCCCCATTACCTGAGTCAACGTTATGAGGTAACTCGCTGAGGACTTCGTAAACTCCCTTCGTAGCGTCTGATTCTAAGGCAACCGTGTCTATATCAATCTCTGATTCCTGAACATAATTGAAAAAGTCTTCAAGGAAGTCTTCTTTTTCCTCAAGACTGGTGTCGTCAGCAGTTACTACTGTGGTCACTTTATAATTATCCGGTGTTTGATCCTCAAGCTCCTGAACAAATTCCTTGGCTGCTTCAGGCACAGGATTTTGGTCCGAATCTACTTGTCCGGGATATAGGTGCTGAACTTCAACTACCAGCTCATATTTACCATCTTTTGGGGATAAAGAGGGATCAAAATTTCCAGACTGTTCAATATCTGTTGTTTCTTCATCTTCTAGTTCGGGATAAGAGGCGGTCACTGAACATCACCTCCGTTGGCTTCTTCCCCGGTCTCATGTATTCCAGGAACATGCATCTTCTTGTCCAGCAGCTCCTGGCTACCGGACTTGGTCTTCGAGGAGTCTATCTTTGCTGCAGGATGTGCCAGGAACTGTGCCGGCGGAGCGGATGGTTTAGAAGCTCCTTTCGCATCCACCCGTGGTTGAAGCTGTTACCGGTTTTTCAGAGTCTTTCGCATCCACCCTTTTGGAGGTGGCTTTCGGAAACTGTGGTCTGTGATTGCATTGTGGTTGTCACCTTGTATTGCCAATATTATCGGCGATTCTATTTAAAGAATTAGAACTTTCTGTGACAAAAAGATTAAAACTGTTCTATACAAAACATTAGCATGTCTGTACGCGAACAGGTGGAGGAATACGTCGAGGAGAGACCTTATGTTCAGGAGGCGCTGGCGGAGCAGATCGTCAACTACTCTGCGCTTGCCAGGAAAGCGCAGGAAGAGATCGACGGCAGCTTTGAGGCGGTAAAGATGGCGCTGCGGCGCGTCTCCGAGGACCTCCAGAACAGGCGGAAGACTCGCAAAACCAACGTCGGCGAGGTACTGGAGGGGACAAGCATCGAGCTTCAGAGCAACGTAGAAGTTTTGAAGACCGACGAACTTGAGGAGGAAACGGAGGTTTTCTCCCGAACCGAGCACGGCTACACTCTGATTCAGGAGAACGGCTCCGAAGCCTCTGGTGATGTAATCGATAACCAGGTCATGATATCTCTGAAGAGCCCGCAGGATCTTGAAGACACGCCTGGAGTGCTCGCGTACGTCCTCCAGGTGCTCGCCGGGCGGGAGATAAACGTAACAGAGCTGATGTCTTGTCGAGAGGACACTCACATAGTTATAGACGAGGAAGACGCCACGAAAACGTTTGAGCTGCTTAACTCGAGGTTGAGGTAGATGGAGCTACAAGAGGAGTTCGCTGAAAACTGGAGAAGCAGGCAGGAGATTGATCACGAGGTGAGAGGAGAGCTGCCGGAGTACTGGTCCGGAATTGACAAGAAGTACTACCTCGTTTGTCCTCTGGATGAGGTACGTGAAGAGCTTGCGGACGTTCTTTCCGGCCTGAAGCGATACGGCGGCGTTGAAACGTACCGGACCGACTTTCTCCACTTGACTGTGAAGATGTTCGGGGAGGAGAGGCCGGACGCGGAACGTGTAGAGGACGCGGTCTCTGGTTTCGACCGCTTCAAAGTTGAGTTCGGTGGATTAAACGTCTTTCCACAGGTCGTCTTCCTGGAAGCTCTGGCGCCCGAAGTGAGGACGATAAACACGGCCTTGCTTGAAGAAGGATTCTCCAGGAGGCTGCACGATGGCGGGAGCTACCTGCCGCACGTCAGCCTTGCCCAGTACAGTTCGAAGAACTGGAAGAATATTCTACAGCAGTTGTCGGAACTGAAGCCGGTTGAAGTAAGATCAATACAGGTTGAAGAGCTTTTACTGGCGTCTGACGATCTCTCGGAGCTGCAGTCTTACAACGAAGTCGAAAGGTTCAGCCTCTGAGTCATGAATTCGATCAGACTCTCTGCTGCATCTACGGTCTTTCCGTCTTCGTCCAGGGGTGGCGCCACCTCCACCAGGTCGGCGTGATCCAGTTCGACCGCTTCTATGACGCCCTTGGCGTCGCTCAGGGAGAGCCCGCCGTCCGGATAGCCTGTTCCTGGCGCCAGCTCCTTCTTCAGAACGTCGATGTCGACGGAGAGGTAGACGGGATGTTCGCTCCAGCTGAACTCTCGCAGGAAATCCTCCAGTTCATCCGGTCCGAAGACTCTCAGGTCGTGATCCTCCAGGAACTCTTCTTCGTCGCTGTCGATGCGCTTGCAGCCGACGAACACGATCTCGTCGTCGCTGAATCTTTCCTCCAGCAGCTGCCGGACCACGACGTCGTGAGAGACGTGGCCGTTGACCTTCCGCTTCAGGTCGAGGTGTGAGTCAAGCCAGACCAGCTTGAGGTCCGGATACTTCTCTTTGAGCCCCTTGATGACCGGATACGAGACCGAGTGGTCGCCGCCAACGGAGAGGATCGGCTTTCCGTGCCGTGCCAGGTCCTGCGTGTTCTTTTCGATCCTCTGCTGCGTCTCCTCCAGGTCGAACTCGTCAGAGAACACCTCGTCTATTAGAACGTCTTGGTCAAACTTCAGGCTTTCGAGAATTTTTTCAGGAGCTTTAAGGGTTCCTTTCCTGTCGTTTCTGTGGATTCCCATATCGGATGGTAGTTTCTGAATCAGGATGTCACAGTCAGTCGGTGCGAGGATATCTTCTTTCATCCGGGTTCTTCCTCCACATGGTTGCAGGCTTTTTTGATCCGGACACATAGGTTCACTCTCCTTGAATGTTTTAACCTGCCGTATCTTTCTCTGGCCTGGGGTCCTGCCGGGGGGCCGATCAGGTGCTCGGATTTGAGAGTATTCGATATAAAAGTTGTCATGCTTTAGTGATATATGACATCTAGAAGGAGCTTCCTGAAAGGACTTGCTGCGGCTTTAGGATTGCCAAAAACGGATCTTCCGGGAGTATCTGGCGGCGAGGCTATACCAGCATCCGGTGTGGGAATCACGAGAGAAAGCATGGCTACCGGTATTCCGTCCGAATTAGCGGAGACTGGAGGAGTGGCTGAGGATACCCTGTCGATTTCGATACATGCAGACATCCGTGAAGTGGTTAAAATGGCGGGATCAGGCGCCTACTCTCAGGAACAGGTGGCGGATGCTGTAGCCAGGTCAGGTTCCCGTATAAATGATCTGGACGTTGCTGAAGAAGACGTGCGGGCACTGCCGAGCGACCATCCTCTGAGCAAAGTAGACGCAGCCGTTCCTGACGATGGAACGGCAGAACTCTCCGACGATCAGCATAGAGAGGTCAGCAAGGACGTGGGTGAGGCACTGGGAGATGGCTTTGACCCGGAAGAACAGCCCTTTTCTGAATACCTGAAGGAACTCGAGGATGAAGCGGACCGAGCCAGGGAAGGAGTGTTCGTTTATCCTGAGGGCAAGAGGCCGGACGGGAAGTTCGAGCTCAAGCTGGATCAGATGCCCGATCTGGAAAGCTCCAGCCTCACCGGCTTCGGTCAGAGAAGGTACGATGGGAACAGATTTGACGTGGTCGAGACTCCGTCTGGAGCCTTCGTTCAGTTTCACCAGCCTGGAGACGACCTGACGGATGTACTGTCCGATGAAGAGTACGCGAGAGCCCGCCAGGATCAGGAATACCGGGAGCAGCTCGGGTCGGATGAAGAAGCCGCGTTTGAAATATACGAGGAGCTGGTGCAGGAAGCAGCAGATCGGAGAGAATACAGATTCTGGAGTGAAGATTAGCAGATGGTTTACGGACCCGGAGGGATTTGAACCCTCGACAACGAGATGTCTTCATGGAGATCGGTGATCTCCCTCCCTCTGCGTTGACAGCAGGGTTAGAAGTCTCGCGCTCTGTCCGGGCTGAGCTACGGGCCCTCTGATTCCCTTTTCTGCAGTTACTTTGATATGTCGATCTCTAGGCCAGCAGACCCATGTGCAGAGCCAGCTCCACCAGCACAACTCCCGAGCATATGCCCACTACAGTCCTTGGATCCATGTCGAATCCGGCGTCTGCGTCGAAGTACTGGACTAGCCCTCCCTGGCCGGACGGTAGCGCCGACTGTTCTTGCTTGGCCATGTTCTTGGATAGTCACCGGGTTTGAAAAAGGAATCACGCTGCAGGTTCAACCAATTTGTTTAGCCGGGAGGTGCCGTTGAAGCTCAAGCTGAGAAGGCTGTTGCTCGTTGTTGGACTGGAACCCGCGGTTAGTAGTGGTCGGCTGAAAGTCTCGTTGCCTTGACTCTTACACCGCCACTCTATCAAACTCGTGTTCTACTGAGAGCGGAAGCGGTTTCTTTTTGAGGATCCTTTCGAGCTTAGATGCCTTCAGCTCTTACGGATGTGAGGCGTAGCTACTCGGCAACGCCCTGTCGGACGACCGATACACCAGAGACCTCAGTTCGGGGTTCCTTTCGTACTGTCCGAACTTTCCTCTCAAACCACTAAACACTCCCGGCAGATAGCAACCGATCTGGCTCACGCCGATCTAAACCCAGCTCACGATCCGTTTTAATGGGTGAACACCCCCACCCTTGGCCGCTGTTGCACGGCCAGGATACGGAGAGCCGACATCGAAGTAACAAGCCTGTGGGTCGATGTGAGCTCGCGCCACAGACAATCCAGTTATCCCTGGAGTACCTTTTCTGTCATACCTGGGCCTCACTACTTGGCCACAGGGGTTCGCTAGGCCACGCTTTCGCGCCTGGAATCCGTACTGTTGAGATTCCAGTCAGGCAGGCTTTTGGCCTTGTCCTCTACGCCCGATTTCTGACCGGGCTGAGCCTACCATTGGACCCGTCTGATTCACTATCAGACGGATGCCGCCCCAGCTAAACTGCCCAGCTGCCGCTGTCCGTCCGTGGACGTAAGCCGCGGGGTTCCAAGAGGTTAGTGTCCCATGATCGGCTGGGCGACGACCTGGCGGCCGCGCCTCTGTAACGCCTCCTAACTACACTTCACAC
>JBDGRC010000013.1:0-3282 GCA_042218495.1 Candidatus Nanohaloarchaea archaeon
ATGGCGAGCATGTGGGACATTGGTAAGAGTTCGAAGGAAAAGCTCGCTGATTCCTGGGAAGACCAAGGAGTTCTGAACGAGAAGGTTGAGAAACACCGAGACAAGTTCGAGGACAGGTTCGAGGAGAACATGGAGAAGGAGGTTCCGACGCATCCTTACAAGATTTACAGGAACATAGTCGAGAATCAGGAACTGGACGACGAGGAAAGGATCGCGCTGGAACAGATGAAGGACGAGTTTTCAGAAGAATGGCAACGACTCAAGCAGACTCACTCTAACTAGTCTTTACCCAGACGGCGAGGTCAACCCTGGGGAGGGGAGGCCCCCGTTGATTTTTATTTTAGTTCATGTAGGACCTAACCCGCAGTTAATTAAGTTTTACTGCCAAGTAACAAAAATATGGTGAGAGGCGAAGATTACTGCGAACAAGCTTATAAGTTAATGGACGATGAAGAGGCGGTTGAAAGTCTGTCAAGAGCAAGGCAGGAAGTTAGAGATGCTTACATGGGTTGGTTTGCAGCTGAACTGCTTTACGAAACCAGTGAATCCAAGTATTTTGACCGCCTGGTGCTTGGTTTCAAGGAAGAGATGAGAAAGACTGGCGAGGAGCACTTTTACGACGCCTTTCGACGGCTTGAAAATGAACTGGAAGCGGCTGAAAAAGCCGGCTACGATACTTCTGGTCTGGAATTTGACGAAGAAGAGGCTGACGATATACTGTATAATGTTCAGTCTGTGGCATTTGATAGGGTAGGTCTTAGTGGTTTAATTGTGGATTAACCTAGCTCTTTTATCATATAGTCTCCTTCGAGTTCGTACCCTAGCTTCCTGTAGTATTCTCGGGTTCCAACCGCTGAGATGACTACAACTTTTGCTCTGCCGAGTTCCTTGGCTTTTTCCTCCGCTTTCTCCATCAGCTGGCGGCCGTATCCCTGGTGCTGGACGTCTCCATCGCTTCCGATGTCGGTCGAGCTTCCAAGCACCTTTAGCTGGCGCACGATCAACGTGTCGTCGTCTATCTCGTCCCGGAACGATTGCTCCGGGGCCCTCGCCCTGAGGAATCCCAGTATGATATCCTTGTCCTTATCCTCGAACGAGAAGAAGTATTCCTGACCTTCGCTGGCCCTGTAATCTCTTTCCAGTAGTTCGACGTTTTCCGGCTCGATGCCGTGCTTGTGCCTGACGTGGCCGACCTCCCGGCAACGTATACATCTGCAGCGTTCTCCTTCTTCCTCGAGCTCCTTCAGCGCCATCTGTCTCATGTTCGTAAGCTGCGGGCCTGCATCCACCTCTGTCGAGGGAATGTCTCGCATCACGCGTTTCACGCGCACGTGCGGAGGCAACACTTCTTTCTGGATCTTCTTCAGTCGCTCTTTTGCTTCTTCGCTGGATATCGGGTCGAACTCTCCCTCCTCGTACTGCCGGTAAAGCTCGGTTCCCTGGATTACCTCGCAGGGGTATATCTTGACCTCGTCCGGCTGGTACTCCTCCCTGTTAAACGCCTGTCTGAACTTCTCTATGTCGTCACTGAAGTCCTCGCCCGGGAGCCCGAGCATGAGGTGGTAGCAGACCTTGAAGCCTGCGTTCTTCAGCTTTCTGGTGGCTTCCACCACTTTTTCCATCCCGTGTCCCCGGTTGGTTCTTTCGTGGGTCTCGTCGAAAACTGTCTGCACTCCCATCTCCACCCGTGTGCCTCCCATCTCGAGTATCCGGTCTATGTGTTCCGTCTCACAGATATCCGGGCGTGTCTCGAAAGTGACGCCGACGTTTCTCACCTCAGCCGTCTCGTTCATCTTCTTGGCTTCCGCCAGCGTTTCCGCCTCTTCGAGTTCGCTTTTTTCGGGATACGTGTTGAAACCGTCGAATGCTCGTTTGACAAACTCCCGCTGGTAGTCCGGGTCCTGAAAGGGGAATGTTCCTCCCATGACGATCAGCTTTGACTTGTCGATCGAGTGTCCGTTTTTCTCGTACTGACCTAGTCTATCTGTGACCTGCTCGTAGGGGTCGTACTGATTTCTGATCGCTCTTCTTGTCGCTGGCTCCTTGCCGGTATAGCTCTGTGGGGCTCCCTCTCCCTTGGGGCAGTAAATGCAGCCGCCCCCGCATGGTGCCGGGCGTGCCATGATCGCCACGTTCGCGATACCCGAGATCGATCTGGTGGGCTTTGTCTTGAGTAGTTTCCTGGCTTTCTCCTCGTCGTCTCCGAGGAACTCTATGATATCCGAGTTCTTTGGCATCCCCGAGAACTCCATCTCGGAGCACAGTTCCTTCTTTCTCCGTTCGATTTCTTCCTTTGACTCGACCTCTCCCGAGTTTATCTCGTCTATTATCCGTCTTGAGAGCTCTTCAAGGGACACAATTTCTCCGATGTTCGAAGAGTTAAAAAGTGGATTCTCCGAAGCTGAAACATGAACAAGCAGCTTGTTGCAGCAGGCCTTGGAGCATTCATGGTTGCACTACTTATAGGTCTGGCAGCTTCTGACGGTAATATATCAAAATCAGGCTCAGGTACGGCCGCGATAGTCAAACTTTCGGGGAGCATAAAGCCGACCGCGGCGGGCGGACTGTCTCCCTCAGGCATAACCCCCTCGGCGGTCAGGAAGCTGAACGACCGTGCGATGGAGAAGAATCCGGACGCTGTCATCTACGAGATCAACAGCGGCGGGGGAGCGGTTGTGGCTTCGAAGGAGGTCAAGAGAGAGATAGAGTCCGTAAAGGTGCCGACGGTATGCAGGTTCCGTGACGTATCCGCTTCCGGAGCCTACCTGATTTCGCTGGGATGTGATCGCATCGTGGCTGACTCTGCATCCCTGACAGGCAGCATCGGCGTGAGATCGGGCTACCTTCAGTACAGCGGGCTACTTCAGAGATACGGCGTTAGGTACGTCAACATCTCGGCAGGCAAGCACAAGACCGTCGGATCCCCGTTCAGGAACGCCACTCCAGAGGAGAAGAGGATACTGGAGCAGAAGGTCGACGATATTCATGCGGAGTTCGTATCCATGGTGTCCGAGGAGCGCAATCTGACCCGTGAACAGGTCAGCCGGATAAGAACCGGCGAGCCGTTTCTGGGCGACACCGCCGCGGACCTGGGGCTGGTTGACAGGATAGGTGGCAGAGATGTCGCAGTGAGGACAGCTGAAAACCTCACCTCGATGAATCTTACGGTCCGCAAGGTAAGTTCTCCACCAGCTCTGTTCGGAAGCGGGATGTTTGGACTGGGATCCTTGCTTGAAGTCGAGACAGGATCCCCAATCAGGGCGGAGTATTAGAAGTATCAGG
>JBDGRC010000013.1:3382-16832 GCA_042218495.1 Candidatus Nanohaloarchaea archaeon
CCCTCAGGCTTTCCCTGCTCCGGTTCCTCTGAATGGTGCCAGAGCATGTCAAATACAGGCTCCATTGTCTCCTTGCTCATGTGGTTGCTCCTGGTCCAGAAGGCGGTGTCCTGCGTCGAGTGAACGTCGTCGTGCGTCATTGACATTGTCATGTCGTCGTCAACTATCGCGAAACGGCCGTTGGGGATGTCGAACTCCTTGTTCTCGCCCTCCAGGTGTCTGACTTCGGCCACCTGGTCGAGCTGTTCGTAGGCATCCCTGTTAGTGTCGGTCACCGGTGCAAGAACCTTGAGGTTGATCCCGTCCTCCTTTGCCTCCCTCAGGAGGTCTCCGTGGTTCTCCACCAGGTCATTAAGTCCTTCTTCGGTCGTGGCCACCTTTATGGCGTCCTCCGCCTGCTGGAACATCGTTCCCATGTGCTGGTTGATCTGGTGCGTTCCTTTCAGAGAACCTGACATTTCGGACGGCTCGACGAGTTCCACTCCCTGATCGTAGAGGTTTTCAAGCTCCTCTACGGCCTCTGAATCCTTGAAGGAGTCCAGCTTGTCGAGCTTCTCCTCCAGATCCTTCTCGTGCTGGCTCTTTATGTTCTCGATCGCCTCGTTTGGCGGTATCGAGACGTACTCCATTGGTTTGGACGACTTGATAACTACGAAACCTTTTTCGGCAAGCGACTCTAGAACATCGTATGCTCTGGATCTCGGCACGTTCGTCATCTCTGACAGCTCTCCCGCGGTGGAGGTTCCTCTGCCGAGAAGTGCAGAGTAAATCTTTCTCTCGTACATGTTGAGACCGATGTCCTCAAGCTTGTCGAGGGTCTCTTGGCTGGCGACCATGTTTTTGATTCACCTTCTGTCAAACTGTTCAGTAACGGCAGTTATAAACCTTTATCTGCCAGTCACGGTCTTCAGTAGATTTTATCATTATCCAGTAAATAATGAACGTGTGGCAAATTTTAAATAAGGGATGCGATCCTGTCCCTGGCCTTCCAGAAGGCGCCCTCCAGTTTTCTCCACAGCTTTTCCTTCTCTTCGTGGAGTCCCTCCCACTCCATGCTGTCGAAGAAGCTACCGAGCTGGTTTCCGTACCTGTCGTAGAAGACTACCTCGTTCATCCCGAACCTGTTCTCGGTCTCTACTTCGTCCTCCGAGTAGCAAAGGCCGACTACCCCCGCGGCCATCTTTCCCTCAGGGACCATAAACTCGGACTCGACCTCTCCGTTCCTGAACCCGGTTATCCAGCAGGAGCTCACTCCCTCCTCCTCGGCGACCAGCCTCATGTTGTGCGCTCCACAGGAGGCCTCGGCGTAGCATGCGGATCTTGCGTCCTCATCTACTTCTCTCTTCATCCGCTCTATGTCCGTCAGTACTACGACCGCTGCCGGAACCTCTTCCAGCCGGGGGTCGGAGGCGGCCGTTGCCAGTGTTCGGAGAGAGTCCTCGGACTCCACCACTATAAACTCCAGCGACTGTATGCTTCCGGGCGAGGGCGCGAACCTGCCCGCCTCCAGGATCTTACCTATCTTTTCCCTCGATATCGGTCTGTCTCTCGCCGTCCTGAACGAGCTGAGCTCCCTCACCGCGTCGAATACACTCACGCTAAGACATTGAACTTCCAGAGTTTAAAGTCTGGTCGAGAATTACTCTGTGTGAAATACTCTGAACTGGTCGAGTTCTACAGGCGGCTGGGGGAAACGCAGTCCACGCTTGAGAAGACATCCATACTGGCAGAGCTGTTCACGGAACACCAAGAGAACCTGGAGGACCTGGTTCTTCTCGTAATGGGTCGCCCGTTCCCTTACTGGAAGGACCTTGACCTCGGAATCTCCTCAAAGACCATGAAGGCTATAATCTCAGAGGCAACCGGGAGATCGGAAAAGGACGTAGAGAGAGCGTGGAAGGAGACAGGGGACCTCGGGCTCGCGGCCGAGAGAATGGCGGAGAAGAGAACCCAGAGAACCCTGGGTTCCAGAGAGGTAACTGTCGAAAGAGTGGTTGAAACACTTGAAACGGTCGCGGAGATGGGAGAGGGTGGAGGCAAGCAGGGCAGCGCATCGATGGAGAAGAAGAGGCGAGAGGTCGCAGGCCTCATGGGCGATGCGGAGCCGGTCGAGGTTCTTTACATCGCCAGGACTTTCATAGAGAACATGAGGCTAGGGATAGGCGAGGGACTCGTCCGAGATGCTCTATCGGAGGCGTTCTTCGATGGCGAGAACGTCGAGGAAATTCAGAGAGCCTACGATCTTACCAACGACTTCAGCGAAGTTGCGAGCGCCTGCAGGAAAGGAATAGATGCTGTCAGAAGCCTTGAAATGGAGGTCTTTCGACCGATCAAATCAATGCTCGCCAAGAAGGTCGAATCCGTGGATGAGGGCTTCGAAGAGGTCGGAAGCCCGGCCGCGATCGACTACAAGTACGACGGCATCAGGGCCCAGATTCACGTGAACAGTGGAGAGGTGAGGGTTTTCACCAGGAGGCTGGAGGACATAACCGACCAGTTTCCGGACGTAGTGGAAGCCGTCAGGGAAAATGTGGACGCTGAGAAGGCGATAATGGACACGGAGGTGGTTGGTTACGACCCTGAAGACAGGACCACCGTCCCGTTCCAGAAACTCTCCCGTCGGGTCAAGAGGAAGTACGATATAGAGCAGCTGAGGTCGGAGATACCCGTGGAGGTCCGCCCGTTTGACCTTATCTTCCTAGATGGATCTCTGATCGATGATCCTTACCGGGAGAGGTTCTCGAAGCTTGATTCGATAGTCTCGGAGAGCGATGAGGAAATACGGATGGTCGACCACTCCGTCACTGAAGATCCGGATGATGTGGCTAAGACCAACAGCGAGGCGATCTCCGAGGGACATGAGGGAATAATGATGAAGGCGGTTGATGCCGACTACAAGCCCGGAAACCGCGTCGGCTACATGGTGAAGCTGAAACCTGTAATGGAGACGCTGGACCTGGCGGTTATAGGCGCTAAATGGAGCGAGGGGAGGCGCAGCGGTTGGCTGGGAAGACTCAAGCTCGGCTGCTGGAACGAGGAGGAACAGGAGTACGAGATGGTGGGTCGCATGGCGACGGGCCTCACGGACGAACAGCTTGAAAAGATTACAGATAGGCTGGAGCCTCTCATAATCGAGGAAGACGGCCGTGATGTCACCGTGAGGCCGGAAGTGATTCTTGAAGTGGAGTTCGAAGAGATTCAGGACTCTCCCAACTATTCATCCGGCTATGCGCTGCGCTTTCCCCGTATGAAATCTTTCAGGGATGACAAGGATCGGGCAGACTCACTGAGCAAGGTCGAGAATCTCTATAGTAGCCAATAGAAATTGAGAAGATGAAGGATCTATCCGATCCTTCTTTCCAGAAAGTTCTTGACCGTCTTCCGGTCTTTGCCCTGCTCCTCTGCTTCAAGAATTGCCTCGTAGTCCGGGTGTTCCATATCTCTGACTCCGTCCTTTACATCTCTCACGGTTCCGGATAGAAGGTCTTCGTAGTCCTTCTCGGGTTCTCCGGATTGAACGGCTTCCTGTGGCTGGAACTCTCTCTGAAGCCCGGTCTTTTCGTCTTCTTCCTCTTCCTTCTTCGTTTCGACCTCGGTCTTCAGCTCGTCTGACTCAATCCAGACGATGAAAGCGCCGACGAGAACCAGTAATGGTCCTGCCGCCGCTTTTACCAGCGCAACCAGTTCATTCCAGAAGCTCGTCGTCGAGAACACGCCGACGACAATCATAAGGGCTCCGACCAGCACTTTTAGTGCTGCGTTCATTGTATCACACTCCGATAATAACACCAATATATTATATACCCACCGGATTTCAGGGTCAGTGAAGAGATCCGATTTTATAACCTTTTGGCCGCCTGGTGGAGTATAGGAGTAACAAATGTCATACTACAAGTATGCCCGAGACCAGTACGACCAGCCCAAGGAGAAGCTGGACGATCTTTGGCAGCAGAGGCTGGTCGAATGGAGGGATCAGGAGTCGCAGGTCAGAGTGGAAAACCCTACGCGTATTCCGAAGGCACGATCCCTCGGATACAAGGCAAAGAGAGGTTTCAGCGTGATACGTTCAAGGGTCTCGAAGGGCAATTCCAAGAGAGAAAGAGTTGAGTCCGGGCGGAGACCGAAGAGAGCAGGGCAGAACAGGTTCCACCCGAAGAAGTCGAAGAGACTGATCGCGGAGGAGAGAGCCTCCAGAAGGTACGAGAACCTTGAGGTTCTGGACAGCTACTGGGTGGCAGAGGACGGTAACAACAAGTGGTTCGAGGTACTGATGGTCGATCCCGACGAGCCGACGATCGAAAACGATGATGACATTAACTGGATCTGTGACGAACGTGACCGAGTAGAGAGAGGTAAGACACCGGCGGCGAGGAAGTCCAGAGGCCTCAGGAACAGAGGAAAGGGCGCAGAGAAGGCACGACCCTCCCAGGGAGCGAACGGAAGCCGCGGGAAGTAACTACCACTCCGAATCCTCAGACGTAATCAAATCTTCTTGATCGCATGAAATCCAGGCTCCGGCACTGGGTCCGCCAATGATATAAGTTTCTCCGCTCCTCCATGACATAGTCTCTTCCTCGTATTCATCCCTGTTTTCGGGCCCCTCTCTGTATCCTACGTCTCTGAGTATTTCTGCCGCGCTATAGGGAACCTCACGAGGTAGATCCGGGTCTCCGTATTCACTCCGGTCCATGTTCATCGGAGATTCGTTGTCATTAAATAGTAAACGGTTCGCAACACCCGCGGCTATTCTACTTTTAAAAGGTTTCCCTTTTATATAGGGAATATAAAGGCCTTTTTATAGGGCGCATGGATTCCGTCCGCTGAAAGGGCTTCAACAGGTGATAATAATGAGCAAAGAAAAGCTTGAGAACAAGGATATCAAGATCGAAAACGTAGTTGCCTCCACAACCCTCGACAGACGGATGCCGCTCGACAGGATAGCAATATACCTTGAGAACACCGAGTACGAGCCCGAGCAGTTCCCGGGTCTCGTCTACCGTCTTGAAGACCCGAAGGCTGCTGCGCTGATATTCGGCAGCGGGAAGGTCGTCTGCACCGGAACCACAAGCCCGGATGAAGCAAAGGAAGCCGTTCACAAGATAATAGACGAGCTGAGGGAGGCTGACGTGGAGATAGGAACCAAGCCGGACATCACGGTTCAGAACATGGTCGCTTCGAGCGAGCTGGGAGCAACTCTCAACCTGAACAGGATTGCTTTCGAGCTCGTCGGAACCGAGTACGAGCCCGAGCAGTTCCCGGGTCTCGTCTATCGTCTTGACGATCCCGACGTAGTGTTCTTGCTCTTCTCCTCCGGAAGAATTGTCTGTACTGGAGGCAAGACCTACGACGATGTACTGACGGGCATCAATCGCCTCAAGGAAAACCTGGAGGACATAGAGGCTATGTAGCTGATTAGCTCCAGTCCACGCTTCCCAGATTCTTCTCTATTTTTTCCGCGAGCTCGAAGTCCTTTTCCGTTAGCCCTTCTGCCTCGTGAGTCGTTATATCCACTATAACCGATCCGTGCTCTACCGTGACCTTCGGGTGGTGTGAAAGCTCCTCTGAAAGCGAGAATATAGTGTTTGCGAAGAAGCATCCCTCCTTGTAGCTGTTGAACTCAATCTCTGTGGCAAGCTTGTCTCCCACCAGGCCCCATATATTGAGTTCTTCAAGTCTCTCGTTTACCTCTTCATCGGAAAGTGGTTCTGTCATATTCACCATATTCCATGGCGGCTTTTTTAGATTTGGAAACCCGGTGAAAGATGGATGGATTTCGAGGAGCTTGTCACTCAGTTCGAGGAGTTTTTTTCGGATCAGATGTACGACCGGATATCCGGCGCGGTTCACGGAGGGGAGGACTCCCTGCTGGTGGATTTTCAGGAGATGGACGCCTATAACTTCGAGCTTTGCGACCACCTCAGGCGTAACCCGGAGGAATCACTTGAAGCGGCGGAAGAGGCTCTGGGAGGGATCGACATTGTATCGGAAAGCGATATGAGCGTCAGGTTCAGCAATATGCCCGAGGAGGACTTCGTCAAGCTCAAGGACCTCCGCAGCGACCATATAGGCGAGTTTATACCGGTTGAAGGCATGATCAAGAGAGCTTCACAGGTTAAGCCGGAGATCAAGAAGGGAATATTCGAGTGCGTTCAGTGCAGCGCGAAGTACGAGAAGAAGCAGGACTCCAGCAAGCTGAAGTCTCCCTACAAGTGTGAGGACTGTGGCAGCAGGAAGTTCGAGGTCGAAGAAAAGATAATGACGGACACGCAGGTCATTACGCTCGAGGAAAATCCCGAGAACAGGGAAGGTAGCGAGCAGCCGACATCGCTCTCTGTCAGGCTCGAGGGAGATCTAGTCGATCCCGAGTTCCAGCAGCGTGTCGTGCCCGGAAACGTGGCGCACATCACCGGAGTTCTACGTGAGAAGCCCCTGAAGAAGAACTCAAAGAAGTACGACATCTACATGGATGCGAACTACCTCGAACCTACCCAGATGGAGTTCGAGGAGCTGGAACTTACCGAAGAGGAGGAAGAGGAGATAGAGGAACTGGCGAAAGATCCTGAAATCTTTGAAAAGATCTCCCGGTCGATAGCTCCATCCATCTTCGGACACGACGAGATAAAGAAGGCGATAGCCCTCCAGCTTTTCGGTGGAGTCAAGAAGACCAGGGAAGACGGGGTTGAAAGCCGTGGAGACATCCATATACTTCTGATAGGTGAGCCCGGCACCGGCAAATCCCAGATGCTGGAGTTCACGGGCGAACTGTCGCCCAAGGGCCGTTACGTGGTCGGTAAATCGTCGACAGGCGCCGGGCTATGCGTTACCGGAGATACGCTTATCCACACTGGGAACGGGCTCGAAAGGATTGACTCGGTGGTAGAGGATGACCTCGAATTCCCGGTAGAGGACGAGACTGCAACGGACTACGACGGAGAGCTGTACTCCTACTCCGGTGACCGGATCGAGAAGAAACCTGGCTCGGCAAAGTGGAGGATGCCTGAAAAGCCCTGCGTGAGGATCCAGACAGGATTCGGCAAGGAGATAGAGGCCTCGGAAAACACCGACGTTCTCGTGGCGGGAGAGAACGGAATAGAGTGGAGAAAGATAGATGAGGTCGAAGAAGGCGACTACGTGGCTGCTCCTGACTACTCGGAAGTCGACAGGACCTCTCCCGAAGTGATGGACTACTTCGAATTCGACAGGGAGAAGCTGAAGCTCTCGGAAGGATCGGTCGAGACCATCAGGAGGAAGATGAAGGAGAAGTACGGTTCTCTCAGAGCCGCTGCCGACGAGATGGAGCTATCGGAGAGCTTCGTGTATACATCTCTCAGGGAGAGGTACATCCCGTTCAGGAGGCTGCAGTTCATATTTGAGGACCTAGGGTTGACCTTGGACGAACTGGAGGTAGAAAGAGCAATGTTGAGGAACGGCTCGGATTTCAAAATTCCGGAAGAGTTCGACTCTGGCCTCATGTACCTGATCGGACTCGTGTTCGGCGACGGCGATTTACACATTACAGAGGACAGAGCGCATGTAAGAATATCGAACAGCGACCGGGAGACGCTGGAGAAAGCCCGGGAAATCATCCAAGAGAAGTTCGACAAGAAGGTGGAAGTGGAACGTCAGGATGACAGGGTTCCTTCTGTAAGGGTCTCTCTGAAGACTGTGGCTGGATTTATGGAGAACGTGGGTATGCAGTCTCCTAAGGAGTCGATGAGACTGGATCCACGGCTGACTACTGCCGAGAACGCCGACAGCTTTCTCCGAGGCCTGATGGATGCCGATGGATGCGTGGTGAACAGAGACAACGGCAGCGACAGCGTCCAGTTCTCCAGTATAAGTCCCGAGCTTGGCAGACAGGTGCACCTCATTCTGGAGACCTACGGCATAAAGGCGAGGAAGAGGACTAGGGACAGAAGAGGAACCTACCGGAGGGAGGACGGACACGAGATCGAGTCGAAGTCTGTTCAGACGCATCTCGTGATCAGAGGAGAGAATGTGGATAGGTTCAAGCACCACGTAGGCTTCTCGATCGCCGAGAAGAAGAGAGCTCTGGAGGCGGTCGCTGGCAAGGATAGAAACCCCAACAACGACACGCTTCCGGTAAGCCAGATACTCGAGAAATCGGAAGCACAGACAGGAAACCACTGGTCCTACTTCAACCAGGGCAAGAATCCGGGACAAAAAAGAGTAGAGCAGATCCTGCAGGATGTAAGCCTGGAGCAGGAGGTCAGTGAGAAGGTAGAGGAGATAAGCTCCGCGGACCTCAGGTGGGAGGAAATAAAAACGAAGGAAAGAACAGGAAAGAAAGAGCTCTACGACTTGACAGTGGAGGACAGCCACAACTTCATAGGGAACGGAATAGTCACGCACAACACTGCATCGGTCGTAAAGGAGGAATCTACCGGCGAATTCAGCCTCGAAGCCGGAGCTGTAGTGCTTGCGCACAAGGGAATGGCAGCTATAGACGAGATAGATAAGATGGGCGAGGAGGATCGCTCTTCGCTCCACGAAGCTATGGAACAGCAGCAGATTTCCGTCTCAAAGGCCAATATCCAGGCAACTCTCAACGCTGAGACAGCCATACTGGCCGCCGGAAACCCGAAGCTGGGACGTTTCGATCCTTACGAACCCATCCCCCAGCAGATAAGCATAGGTGACACGCTGCTATCGAGGTTCGACTTCATCTTCCCCGTGAAGGACGAGCCGGACGAGGAGAAGGACACGAAGCTCTCATCACAGGTACTCAAGAACCACATGAACCCGGAAGAGACCTCGGGCGAGGTCTCTCAGGAGATGCTGAGGAAGTACGTGGCTTATGCGCAGAGGAACATCCGTCCGGAGCTGACCCAGGAGGCCGCGGACAAGATCCAGGACTTCTATGTGGGGATGCGTTCCAGCGGAGACCAGGAGGAGGGAGGTGGAGTCCCGATAACGGCGAGGCAGCTGGAGGCTCTGGTCAGGGTTGCGGAGGCGTCTGCAAGAGCCGAGCTGAGTCAAACTGTAACTGAGGCTGACGCTCAGAGAGCCATAGACCTGCTGAAGTACTGTCTCAAACAGGTCGGCGTGGATCCAGAGACCGGAGATTACGACATCGACATGATCGAGTCAGGCGTATCCTCTTCCCAGAGAAACCGGCTGCAGTCCGTCAAGAAGGTAATAAACGATCTAGGGGGTGACGAGGAGCCGGTGGAAGCCCAGGAGGTCGTAGAGAGATCCGTCGACGCAGGTATACCGGAGGAAAAGGTGGAGGAAATACTGAACAGGCTGAAGTCAGAGGGCGAACTTTTCGAGCCCGAACAGGGCAAGATCCAGAAGCTGTGAGCTCCAAATTATTGGATTTTCACCAACCTTGCAACGTGCTGTACACCATCTAATTAATACTTGTCTCACCAGATAGGCACATGCCTCAGCAGGAAAGACAGACCGCGAAGCTCGTCACATCTGAAGAACTTCACTCCGGAAAATACTTCGAAAGGGAAGGGTTCGAACCTAACTTCCTACTGACTCCGGAGGGACGGAAGATATCCCGCTGCAGGATTGTCGCGACCGTGGTGGACAGCTTCGTAAACGAGGATGAAACCTACGGATCGTTGACCGTGGACGACGGCACTGACACTTCTCAGATCAAGTTCTTCAACGAGATGGACGAGCTGAGGGAGTTCGAAATCGGCGACGTGGTCGAGGCCGTGGGAAAGGTGCGGGAGTACCAGGGCGAAGTATACATGAATGCGGAGATTCTGGCCGATGCTGGAGTGGAAAAGGAGATGCTCCACCAGCTCAGACACAGGAAGCAGATGGAGGAGTGGCGAACCATAAGAGAAACTGTAAAACAGCTAAATGAGGCTGGTAAAGACCAGGAGGAGATAGAAAAGGAGATGGCAGGAAAGCTCTCGGAGGATGAGGTTGATGCCCTGCTCCAGTCGTTCGGGGAGGACTTCGGATCGGCAGGCATGGAGGATATGGAGAACATAGAGAGGGATGTAATAGAGGCTGTCGAGGAGATAGACGATGGAGACGGCGCGGAGTACTCGGAGATAAACGAGAAGGTCGACGCACCCGAGGATCAGCTTGAAGACACCATAAACTCGCTACTCTCCGAGGGAACCTTCTACGAGCCTCAGCCGGGAAAGGTCAAGAAGCTGTGAGGTTTAAACGATGGAAGAAGAAAATGGGGACGACTGGGGTGTAAGGATGAGTAATAGCGTTTCTTTCAGAGAAGCTGCGAACGCGCTGGTTGAGGAGCAGAAGGAAAGGGCGGATCCGGACTCCGACTACAGCGGAGTAGGGGAAACCCTCAGGAATGTAGCTGCTTCCATCCTTTACTCCGCAGGTTATGGAGAGGACTGAGACGAGTTTAACGATCAGTCTTTAAGATTGCCCCGTTAACTTGTGGATATGGAAGAGTACGATGAACTGCTCGAGAAGGGCCTTGAAGAAGTTCCGGAAGATGTTGGTGAAAGCGACAGGTTCGAGGTACCGGAGGTCAAAACTCGTAAGGACGGCTCGAAGACGATTGTTGAGAACTTTCAGGAGTTCGTGACAACTTTCAACCGGGATGAGAAGCATCTCTCGAAGTTCGTACAGGACGAGCTGGGAACCGCGGGCCATATAGAGAACGGAGAGCTGGTGCTTAACGGTGAGTTTCGCAGAGGTAACATTGCCGGCAGGATAGAGAACTACACCGAGGAGTTTCTCTACTGTCCGGAGTGCAGGTCTCCTGACACGAAAATGACGAGCGAAAAGGGAGTTGAGCTCCTGAAGTGCCAGGCCTGTGGAGCAAGAAATCCTATCTGAGATGTAGCAACAGGGTCGACTCCTTTATAAGAGTTTGTATCTCATCCAAGATTATCAAGATGCAGAGGCGGCAGGATAGAGTTCCTGTCCGTTTCAGTTCACGTGATTACAGATGCCAGATGAACAACCACAGGGTGGACAGATGAACGCTCAGCAGATGATGCAGATGATGCAGCAGAGGCTGGGCAACATGGAGCTCACGCTCCACGCTCTACTTGCTGTTCTTGATGAGGAAGACGTCGTCGACGAGGAAGAGATCAACGAGAAGGCACAGGAGATAGTCGACGAGATGGAAGATCAGCAGGGACAGGGCGCACCTGGTCCACAGGGTCAGTAAGACGTCGGGATGAGAGTCCCGCGCCGCTCTATTTTATCCTCCGAATCTCTCAATGTTTGGCGTTTTTTCTTCCTTCTCAAGCCTCACGGCCAGGTCTTCTAGCTTCTGTTTAACATTTCTGTGCTCACTCTGCAGTTCATCAGTCGTATATTCTTCATCTGATTGATAGAGAGCCTCGGCCTCTCTAATTCCGACATCGAAGGTCTTTCTCAGGTGGTTGTAGAACTCCATGGGATCGTCTGAGTAGTCCCGAATCCGATTCAGGGCCTCCTGGGGACTGTATTCTTCCACATAGGATATTCGGTCTGGTTCTACTAGAACATTATTGCACTTCTCTACAAGGACAGTTCACGCAGTAGTCCGCCAGGAAGCTATCTTGGCAGGACGGATTCCTGGCGGTACAGACCTCACGGCCGTGCTTTATCAAGTTGATGTGGAACTCGTAGATTCTGTCATCGGGAACCTCCCGCTCCAGTATGTCGTGCGCTCTGTCCCGGGTGGTGTCATCGGGTATCAGCTTCAAGCGCCTCGCCAGCCTGTGTACGTGAGTGTCTACCGGCATGACCGGCATTCCGAAAGCGAAACAGAGGGTGACTGCTGCCGTCTTGGGTCCTATTCCCGGGAAGCTCTGCAGGTACTCCTTCGCCTCATCCCTTTCCATCTCGCTCACTTGTTCAAGGGTGAACTCTCCCTGCTCTTCCCTGATTCTGGAAAGGAAAGTCTGAATCCTCTCCGCCTTGGTGGGTCCGAGGCCCGCCACCCTCACCGAGTCGGCAACCTCTTCCGTTTCTGCATTGACTATCTCGTCATAGCTGTTAAAGCGCTCGTCAAGACGTTTCTTGGCTTTATCACGGTTGCTGTCGTTCGTGTTCTGGGAGAGTATGGTGGTGATGACCGAGTCCACGGGATCCTTTCTTCCTGCCGGTTCCGGAACCCCGTAGTTTTCCCTCAGGAGATCCATGATCTCCCTCAGCCTTCCGGAGTACCGGTCTCCGTATTCGAGTTTGCCGGTCATGAGCAACATTAGATGAACAACGGTTAAATGATAGAGCCGGTTCTAAGTCCTGATCTGGAAACCGTAAAGTGCGTTTTCGGTTGATCTCTCGGGGTCGAAACCTCCGGCGTACTCGCCGTCCAGATTTTTTGCCAGCCTTTCTTCCCCAACGACAAGAAATTCTTGGTCTTCTACAGACTGCCGGACCAGTTCGAGGTGCTCTTCAATCTGCTCTTCCCTCTTTCTCTCGAATCTTCCCTGGGAGAAACCTCCCTGGCTGTGCTGGTGGTTCACCCTAGTCTCGATCTTCTCGTCCTCCAGTATCTCTCCGCCCTTCTCTCTGATCACCCTGGAGTTCCCCGCAGATACAACTACCCATGTCTTCTCCCGATCTATCATTGATAGAATCTTCCTGGTTTCAAACCTTTCTGAGAGACTCCAGTGGCTGTCGAAGATAGGTCTTATCTTCAGAACTGTCCTGAAGAACCTTCCGTCCGTGAAGCAGGCAAATCGATCGATATTCTGGAACTGGCTGGTGTAACGGGCGCTGACCGTGTTCCTGAGCTCTCTGTAGCCATCCAGCTTTTCCGGGGCCGCCGGCGAAATTACTGAAAGAAGATCGCCCGACTCCGAATTCACGGTTCCGAGCTTTCTCAGCCCTTTCTTCAGTTCCATTACAGATATGTTTTCGAACCGATCGCCTTCCGTTTCTTCCGATCTATCACTCTGCTGTCGGTTCTGCAGAGTCTCTAACCGGGTCTCGAGGTCCTTGACCTTTTTCTCAGCCTCCTGCTTTCGCCTGGAAGCCTCCGAACGTCTTTGCTCCTCGGCCTTCCATCTCTCTTTCAGACTGCGGTTCTTTTCCTCCAGCTCCTCGACCTTCGACTCCAGCTCCTCAATTCTGTCCTCTCTGGTAGATTTTCTCCACGGCAGTTTCACGGTTATCATTCGGTATTCCGGCCGTTTAACTGTTGCCTGGACGGTAGGCTTTTAAGCTTCATAGCTACAGGTAAATGTAGTGGTTAAGGATGACTGAATACAACGTGGAGGAACTCACTCCTGAGGACGACGACGTTGAAATCACGGGAACGATCACGGAGCTTCCTCAGCCCCGAGCCGTTTCAACGAAGTACGGCCAGAAAAGGATAACTACGGTGACCTTCGAGGACGACACCGGAGAGATCGACCTGACGCTCTGGGAGGAGGAGATCGATGCGGTTGAAGAAGGTGCGAAGGTACATATTTCAGGGGCTTACGTCCGTGAGTGGGGCGATGACATCCAGCTCAACATTTCCCGGGAGGGAGAGATAGAGCAGGTGTAG
>JBDGRC010000014.1:0-7269 GCA_042218495.1 Candidatus Nanohaloarchaea archaeon
CGGCTTCCGGAACTGGAACTCTCTGGCCTCCTACTGCAGCCAGTAGTTCTTTATTCCTGAAAATCCAAAAGGAGACGTGGCTCATGAAAAGATAGAGCAGTGGATCGAGCAGAAGCTCGAGGAGGGAGTCGACCGGAAACGCCTCAGGAAGATCCTGAAAGAATCCGGCAGGGATCCTGCTCTCGTGGACAGAGTGGAAGACCCGTTCGACTCGGAAGACGAGGTTGAAGAGGAGGAACCTGCTCATGAGGCTCAAGATGTTCCAGAAGAACAGGAATCAGCTTTCGGCGACATCAGCCTTCCTCAGCTCTCTCTACCTGAGGTAGCCGCGCCAGGTTTCGGGAACATAGTCCACGGCCACAGGTTCAAGATCTCCGTGGCAGCTGTACTCGCTGTCGTTATGGTCTTCGGAGGGGTCACGATGTTCGAGCCGGACGAGAAGCCCAGGACGCGGGAGGAGATCAGGGCAGCCGCGGAGAAGGGATGCCCGGACATAGGGGTAAGGATCAACTCGGTGTCTTTCGGATCCACTCCGGAGGTCTCCGCCGAAGTAACCGGAGGTCCTGCGTCGGTGGTTATAGAGCTTTACGATGGGGAGGAACTCAGTGATAAGGTATATGCCAGGTTCAACGGTGAAAAGACCGTCGAAATGAGTTCTGGAGGCAACAGGGCGATCATACGCCCGGTGGGCTGCTACAGGCTGCAGGATGAGGTGGCTCTCAGCTAGAGTCTTTCAAAAATCATTTGGCTCTCAGCTAGAGTCTTTCAAAAATCATTTCTAGGCGTTTTCCCTGTATTTTCTTTGGCCTACTTCGTAGGATCTTTCGATAAGGTCCTCGAGTTCACTTCTTTCTACTCCGAAAACTTCTGCTTGGTATTCTCCCTGTATCTCGGCCTCGGCTGCTTTTAATACTCTTTCAGCTGAACTAAACTCGTACTTCGCTATGCGTGTTGAGAGGCCTTCTGGGTCTACAGGTATGTCTTGTTTTCCTAGTTCGCGGGCTACTGAGGCAGTGTATGCTAGGAGCGCGCTGCTTGATGGTGAGGATCTAGCATCGGGATTTTCACACCAGCGTCTCTTCCAGTCTTTGGCTTGTTGGTAAATATTTCTGGCTAGTTCATCTCGTACTTGTCCGTCAATATTCTCTGAGAGATCTACGCCGTTGAAAGCTATTCTGGTTCTCGTATCGTGGTCTACGGTCAGAGTCCCTTCATCTTCAAACTCTTCTCCCTGTCTGTCTAGGGCCAGATCTACCTCTGCCCAGGAGGGGCTAGATGTTTTCCTCGTCAGGCCGGAAGTTGCATTGACACTACTCACAAGTAAAAACAATTACTAGTTTTTTTAACTGTTGCGTTAAATCGGCCCAAGAATTTATGAATAAGTTGTAACTGAGAGGGTGCTCAATTCGGGTTTTCGTCTCGTAATTCCATTAGTTTCTTTTGTTCGAAGCAAAGGAGTCGGTATCTCCTGCATTGAGGCTTTACGAGAATGCCTTTGCGAACCCGCTATCTCCCTGGACATCCGAGTAGCCCAGGTCTTCTAGCCGCTGAGCTGCGTTTTCTTCATTCTGTGACGCGGAAACCGCTCCCTTTTCTCCTTCAAGCGTCACGCAAGCCTGATTATTCCTCGACAGCTCCTGCGCTATCTGTATCAGGAGACCGATGTTTTCGGTCGGAACCTCCATGGTCGCGCTGCCGTCCTGGATCTCGGCTTCAACTTTTGGCTTTATCCTGGACTCGAGCTCTTCAAGCTTCTTCTCCCTGTCCTTCCGCGCCTGGAAGAGGCTTTTCCCGAGTTCAAGCAGACTTTCTCCTTCGATATTGTCGAGCGAAACTTCTGCATCCAGGAACTCCTCCAGCTTCTCAATCTTCTCCTCGTTTTCCTCCAGTTCGCGCTTGAAACGCCTCAGCGTATCGGCCAGATCCATCATCTCGACTGAGTAGACTTCGCAGAGATCCTCTATTAGCCGCCTGTTCTCGAAGAATTCCCCGAATTCCTCACTGTCCTCCGAGAAACGGTCTCCGCCGCCCGTAAGGCTGCCGAGTACATCCTCGATCTCCTTCCTCGTCTCGTTTACCTTCTCCCTGAACGCCCGGGCGGCTTCTCCCGCCCTGTATTCTAGGCGTATGACGCCGTCCTGTATCCTCTTGCAGCCTGTTATCACGAATTCGGCTGTCTTTGAGTCAGAGACGTTTACATGAGATGTCTCCGTTAGGTGTGTGCCTCCGCACGCCTCGATGTCGACGTCCTCTATCTCTATGAGTCGGATCCGGTTTCCTGGCGGTGCTCCTCCCTGGTAGATTCTGAATCCGTAGTCTTGCTCGGCCTCTGACTTCCTCAGGTTGAGAACCTCCACCGGGTGGTTCTCTCCGATTATCTCCCGTACTTTCGTCTCTATGTTACGAACGACGCTGTTTTCCGGCTTCTCGTAGTGGGTGATGTCCAGGCGGCCTTTCTCCTCCGTCTTGCTGGCTCCTGCCTGGTTGATATGGCGGCCAAGCTCCTCTCTTGCCGCGGAGTTAACCATGTGGGTCGCGGTGTGGTGCTGCGTAAGCTGCTCTCTTCTAGCGCCATCGATCTCGCCCTCGATCTCGTCTCCTTCCGTCAGGTCATGGCCTGGAGCGTGGTGCAGGACGACCCCTGACTCTTTCTGCACGTCTACGACCTCGAAACCTGATATCTCTCCATGGTCAGGCTCCTGTCCGCCGCCTTCGGGGTAGAAGAGCGTCCTGTCCAGCACTATCCATTCTCCGTCTACGATGCCGAGCACTTCTGCCCCGAACCGCACCATCCCATCGCTCCTGTAAGGCTCACGCCTCTCGTAGTACAGCTTCTCGGTCCTGTCGAACCCAGAGACGTCGAACTTTTTCTCTACCTGCTTCACGACCTCTGCATCATCTCCAAGCCTTGCGTAGAAGTCCTCCGGAACATCGAACCCTCTCTCCTCCATCATCTCCGGCGAGACGCCGTGGGACTCGTACAGTTCGATCATTTCCTCGATCGATGGCTCGTCCTCGACCTTTGAGAGCTCCTCCTCCGCTTTCTTCCTCGCTCTTTCGTACTTCCTGGCTTCAACCTCCATTATCTCCTCTACCTCGTCCATGGAGTCAAGGAGCTCCGGGAACATCGGTTCAAGCTCTTCGGCGTTCCAGCGCGCTACTTCGACGAGCGTGAAGTCCCAGTTGTACTTCTCAACGAAGTCCTTTGCGCGCCTGTACACCATCCGGAGGTTGTGTCCTCCGCCCGTGTTTGAGGGCAGTTTGCCGTCCGCTAGAGCAAACAGGAGAGCTCTCATATGCTCTGCCACGCTGTAGAGCGCTGCAGCGGGCTTTATGGCGTCCTTGAGATCCTCGACCTCGACCCCTATCTCCCCTGCTATCTCTGTCCACTTTTCGTCGATGTCGTCGACCTCGTCCACGTTCAACTCTGAAGAGTAGGGAAGGAACGCCTCCCACAGCTCCTGGTCGACCTCGACGTCGCTGCGCTTCTTCATCTCCTCCAGCGTATCCGGCATGACGCACCCGTACGAGGTCTCGGTTCCGTGGGAGATCCACGTTATCCGCTCGTGCCCCATGCCCATGTCAAGTACCTTCAGCGACAGCTCCTCGTAGCCTTCCTCCGTAACTTCGTAGAACATGTAGACCTGGTTCCATAGCTCGAGGCCGTTCACGAAGAACTCCATGCAGGCTCCCAGGTTTCCGCCGCCGCCCCAGGAGTCTTCATGCAGTACAAGCTTTTCCCGCGGTATTTCGAGCCCCTCGATCGCGAACTCGAACATGTCCCGGAAGTACCTGTCCTGGTCGTACTCCTCGCTCTCCCGGAAGCACGTCTGACCGATATGATCGTGCAGGACGTAGTGACGTCCTGTGATTCCGACGTTGTCGACGTCGTTGAACCTGAGCGACGGCTGAGGAACCACGAGCTCGGGAGCCGGCGGCTCCGCCTCGCCTGACACGACGTACGGCTGGAAGTTGTATATCGAGCCACCGACGAACTCCACGTCGTCCCTCCACCGGGCGACGACCGGGTAACGGTCGATCGGCTCGTACCCTCTCTCTTTCATGAAGTCCCGGAACTTCTTCCACGACTCGACGTATGAAAACGTCTCATCCGTCGGCGAGTCGCTGATGAACGTGTATCCTCCGCTGCACTCCGGCTCGCCACACACCTTTCTGTCCGTCGACCCGGAGCTCCAGAAGTACATCCCGCAGTTCTCGCATCTCCCGCGCTCGAAGCCCTTCTCCCTCAGGACATCCGTCGCGAAGAACTTCTCCGGGTTCTCGGACGCTTCCTCTTTAATTTCTCTCTTGAGTTCGTCCAGTCTCATGTACGAGAGTTCAACTGGAATCTTTTAGGAACCGGGTGAAAAAGAGGAGGAAAATGGAACCAGATTAATTCATCTGGTTGTAGGCCTGGGCCAGGGTTGCGAGCGTGAACACTCCGGTGAAGGATCCGATCAGTGTAGAGACGATCGCCCCGGCTACCTCGAGGCCGGATATTCCTGCCAGTTCGCCGGCGAAGGATACGACTCCTCCGAGGCTCGAAGCCAGCGCCGAGATGATCGCTACAGCCAGTCCGAGGACGAATAGCCTGAACCTGTGACCTTCCGTCATCTCGTAGCTGTTCCTGAAACCTATCGTGAAACTGACATCTCTGACGGCGACTTCCACGTTCCAGTAGTAGAGAGCCACCATCAGGTAAGTTCCCAGCGCGACGCCAGCGAGGGTACCGATCAGAGCGAGCAGAGTTCCCACTAATCCCGCTGCTCCCAGTCCTATGCCGGAGGCTCCGGCGCCGATCAACAGTAGCCCTGGCACAGCGGGTCCAAGGTACGCCGCTGCCAGTATCAGCGCGAACGCGATTCCTCCTACGACGATGTTTGCAACGTTCCAGCCCATGTTCCTGGTGTACAGCTCTTTAGGTATCTTCTCGGTGTAGTCATCCACCAGCGTCCTCAGCGCGGTTATCGTCAGCACGACGCTGGCAAGAGACAGCACCAGGAGAACGGGCCCGGAGACGAAAAGCGGCATCGACAGGGCGAGCGGGCTCGTCGAGGACGAGGTCGCGGTGGCGGCCCCGAACTCCGACGCCAGGGTCTTCGTGACCGATCCGGCGAACACTGTCTGGAGTATGCTCGCCATGAAGTAGAACCCGGCGAGTACCAGTCCGGTTTTCTCGAAAGTCCTTCCGAATCCGTTCTTTATAGCATCAGCTATGTCGATCTCCATGGTAACTGTTAGGTAATGGACATTGAAAAAGGGTGCCTAAACCGTGCGGTTCGATACTTCAGCCTGATAGAATAAGGGAAATGCGGGACGGACTCAGAATAGGTTGTCCAGTCCCTCTGCAGCCTCGTCTTCGTCGTCATCGTCGCTCTCTTCTTCCTCTTCGGATTCCTCTTCGTCTTCGTCGCTTCCGGAGTCGTCTGATCCTCCCGCCGGAGCTGCTGCTCCGCCGGCCGCGACCGCGGTCTCCATTGCTTCTTCGATGTCGACGTCCTCGAGTGCTGCTACCAGTGCCTTGACCTCGCTTTCCTCGACGTCAAGGTCCGCCGCGTCCACGAGCGCCTGAAGGTTGTCCTCGTTGACTTCCTTCCCGGCCTCGTGAAGCGTCAGTGCTGCGTATACCAGTTCCATTTGTATCTCACCTCTTGTTCCACCATCATCAGCTTACCCTTAAAAGGAGAGTGCACATAGCTGAAAATAGAATCAAAGGTGAAACATGGATGAACGGGAGCGGCTCCTGGTCATCCGAAGAGGCCGCCCAGCATCCGGTTCACGAAGCCAGGTCTCCTTGAGTTCTCCGATCCCGGGGTACCGTTCACGGCTTCTCCGGCGCGGGCCGAAGGTCCCTCGCCCTCGAACTCGGCTTCCGCAGAGCCGTTATCCACCTCAACTTCCGTTTCGGTGCGTCCGTCTTCTCTTTCCTGCTTGATCTCCACTTCAGTTCCGTTCCTCTCGACCTTTACTTCTCTCTTGCCTTCGTTCTCCGACCCGTCTTCTGTGTCGGCTTCTCCCTTCTCCTTCTTGAGTTCTCTTACCTGCTCTTCAAGCTCCCTGATCCTCTCCTGCAGGCTATCGATCTTCTCCCTGGCTTGTTCCAGGTTTTTCACTTTCTCTGGTCCTCTCTTTTCTCTTGCCTCTTTCGCTCTGTCAGCTGCTTCTTCAGGAAGCTCATCTTTGGAGGACTGATTCCGATCTCTGTCCTCGTCTTCAAGCTCCTCCTCGAGCCTGAAGACCTCTCCCGATGATCCGTCGACCCTGACTTCTGCTTCCGAATCATTATCCGGAAGAGTAAAGCGGAAACGGTAGTAGCCGTCCTCCTCGTGTGTGCTGGATCTTTCAAGCTGCCAGTTGTTGTCCGAGAGTGCTTTCCTTGCTGTCTCTTCTGCTCCTGACTTTGAAACTGTCATCTCTGTACTGTTGTCAGTTCCATCTGTCTCTGAATCTGTTATCTCTGTACTGTTGTCGGTATCATCTGTCTCTGAACCTTCGTCTTCTCTCTTATCCGGTTCTTCGGTATCCTTCTCCTCTTTTTCTCTTTCTTCGTCGTCTCCACCCGGTTCCTCCGTCTCTGGCTTGTCTTCTTCTAATTCGTCATCTTCAGAAAAGCTCCCTTCCTGTGCCATTGCCGGCACAGCCATGAACGATAGCGCAACCAAAAGGGCTGCGACTGTGAGTGTCTTCTGTTTCATATATACCATTTAGCTGGGGTGTATTAAACCGTTTTCTATTTGAAAATTTGTCTGTAACATGCTATGTGCGACTGGAGAAACCTGCCGAAGCCGGTCTGAGAATCCGCCTTGATCAAGAATCAGCGGACAAGCTATGGAAAAGGGTGGAAGATAAAGGAGTCAGGAAGTCCGCCGAGAAAGCGGGAGTAAACCCGTCGAAGGTCTACAATTGGCGATCCTCCGGTGAATTCATTCCCGCCGCCTTCGCCGCCGAGTTCGTCGAGGATCCCGGAGTCACGGCCATCAAGGGAGATGGAAGATCGAAGCCGATCGAGAACCCGCAGCTTTCGTCGATATCCCGGGAGCTGCTCACGAGAGTATCCGAATCGGTAAACGTCAACTCGGAAGGAGTTCCTGTCTACCAGAACGCGGAGATCGGCCCGACCGAGCGTTTCGTCGAGCTCCTGGAATGCACGGGCGACGTGCCGTACAGAAGGTACTCTCGCAGAGTGCACGAGGTCAGGTACCCGAAGTATCTCCAGGATCTATTCCAGACCCTGGAATACGAGCCCTCGTTTGCCGCGAGGGTCGATGA
>JBDGRC010000015.1:0-2248 GCA_042218495.1 Candidatus Nanohaloarchaea archaeon
TGGCTGCGCCATATGTTGTGTAGAAACCTGTCCCCTTCCCCACAACATATTGCCTTTATCGTCACATGGTGAGGAACTCCTTAAATACTCTTCGTTAGACCACAGGACTGCAACTAATGTCACTGTTCGATAGCCACCTGATCTCATGTACAGATCTCCAGTAAAAATGGTTGTCGTCGTATACGAAAATATGACCGGCTATATTGAAGAAAGCCTGACCGTCATTCACCCTCCCAGACAGGAAGTCGAAGAAGATAGGGTACGTGAGGAGGTTGCGGAAAACCTCCAGAGAGCGGCGGAGCTTTTTGAAGTGGAAGAGGAGAAGATCAGGGAGACTGCACAGGAGCTAGATGTGGTTTTTGATTCCGCGACAGCAGAACCGCCCTTCATTAGAATGAGTGACCCGTCTATGTACCAGTCCCAGATCGGGAACTTTCTTCTCAATAAAGGAGCCAGCGAAGTAGTTCGCAGGAACAGCCAGGTACCCCTCCACGAGGTGGTGGAAGGGGCAGCGCATGTGGTCTCTGAGATACCGGTTGAAAGCAGAACGCGTGGTGATGGCGGCCTCGAGAGGGCTGTTAATGAAATCTTTGGCGGCATGGGTCTTGGAAACCGGAGCAGATCGCTGCTTGAGAACGATAAAAGGGTGATAGAGAGAAACCTGGATGAGCTCCGTAGATTCCATTCTGAGACAGAGGTAGGATACGTGATCGACAGGATGGACGAGATGGTCTCGGTGACGGAGAGGATCGCGGAGCTAGATCCCTGTGAAGACGATGTCATGTTTGAGATCGATCTGATGAGAGCCAGGCTGATGGACGATCTTCCATACACTCTCGAAGATTCCGACCACTCGGGAGCGAAGCCCGAGGTCTACGGGTCATTCTCCGAGGGATTCATAGAAACCATAGTAGTCCCTTTTGGCGAGGCATTCGATCCGAATTCTCCTCCCGAATACGATCATCTCTGGAAGATTGCAGACAGTCCTGAAGAGTATCTGCCTGAGGAAGCCGCGAGGAATCTTGATTATCTTGAGAGAGCGGACGAGGAGAGTTTAAGAAGTCTCAACAGAGCCATGATGAAGGAATCCGCTCAGAAAGATCTAGACTATCTCGCCGGGAGAACAGTAGCGCAGAGAGCTCTAGACGGAGAATACGATCCTGCTGAGCTGGTGAGGCGTACTAATGATGAGATCGCCTCAAGCAGCAGATACGGTTTGAAAGAGCTGAGAAATAGGCTCGAGAACCTGTATCTTGAAGGGGATTCGCCGACGGACATTTTATAAATGTTACTTCATAACAGCAACACATAAACATGAGCAGCCCCAACAACGATCCAACCGAAGAGTTAACCAGACGTCAAAGAAGAATGGACGAGGCCTTCAACAACCCAGGGAGCGGATCCGTGGTCCAGAAGGGATCAACAGGCGAATCGGCAAGAGGACCTCAGGACACGGAGGAAGAAACGCTTCGTATCGATGAATTTGGAGGAGAGGTATCAGATGTCATGAACGAATTTGAGAACCTCGATGACGGAAATGATGAGATGGACTACGAAACAGCCAACGAGGTATTCAGGATTGTTAGAGAAGAACCGGCAGAGTTCGCTACAGGAGGCTATGACCTTACTGACGAAGAACTGAGGGAATCCGGCTTAGTGACTGAAGAGGACGGTTTCGTCTTCTCCTCTGAGGCTCTGCGTTTCGTCTCGGATTACAGTCGTGAAATGCTGGACGCTCTCTCCGAAGATCACGAGGATCCGGAAAACGTCTACGCAGAAGCCCTAGACTCGGTTTCCCAGCAGAACAGAGGAACAACCGACCCCGCCAGAAACATCAAGCTTCTGGAGATGTACTCCGAGGGAGCCGGGGCGCCATCCGTCAGTGAAGCTGCAGAAGCTCTCGACGTCGTGGAAAACACTGTTTACCAGAAGAGAAGAAACCTGGAGGAAGCTGGCCTTATTACAGAGACTGATGATGGTCACTACACAACTACCAGCCGGGGCGAGAAGATTTACGGCATGGCCTGCGCGATCGAAGAACTTGCTGGGGAAACCGACTGACCGGTCTCCCTCCTTTTCAATTTTCTCTTTAAACTGTACATTATGACAGAAAAAATTGTTCCGGACACTTCTGTGCTGATCGATGGAAAGCTCTCCGAGCTCGCCAAGAGAGGTGAAATTGAAGGGGAACTTGTCATACCGGAGTTCGCGGTGGACGAGATAGAATCCCAGGCCAACAAGGGCCTCG
>JBDGRC010000016.1:0-2722 GCA_042218495.1 Candidatus Nanohaloarchaea archaeon
GCTCGTTGGCCCAGACAAGGTAGTCCCGGAAGCCGAACCGCTCCGCGAACTCCGCGGCCTCAAGTGCTAAAGACTTGAAAGCTGCAGAAAGTCTTTCTCGCGGGGTGGTCTTCCGGCTCTTGGTCTCCAGGAAACCGTTCTCCCGGAGCCAGGTATTCACAGAGAAACGCCGTGTCGCTTCCACGGCGCCGTGGTCGGAAAGTACAATCATGTTTATACCACGGTCCTTCAGCTCGCCCACCATCTCATCGCACTTCCTGTACGCGTCCAGGAGCTGTTCATCGTTCGAGCAGTGGTGCATCATCGTATCGGGCAAACGAAAAACAGTGAAGTAAACTTCCGCGTCCCTGTTATCCATCAGCCAGTACAGCATCTTCTTCCGCTTCCCGAAGAATTCAAAGGCGGCCTCCCGGCGCTTCTTCTCGGTCGGGTAATCGCTCAGCGGGCCTATCTCGATGTCACCCAGGTCATCCTCCATCTCCTTCATCAGTTCCGGCGGCTTCGAAGAGTCTTCAGACACGTCGAACAGTCCGGCCACGTTCCATCCATCTATCTCGCGGACATCGGCTCCAGGAACGTCGGCGATCGCGGCCTTGCCATCCATGTAGCTCCAGAACTCCCTGTCGAAGAACGCGCTGTGCGGCTCCGGCCTGAACTCGTAAGAATCGAAATCCACCACCTGGAAATCGAACCGGTCCAGCTTCTCCGGCTTTCTACCGGTAAAACTAGATGCCCAAGCAGGAACCGTTATCGGCGGCAGCGTCGACTCCAGCACCGAGTGATCCGACAGGTTCTCCAGCTCATCGCTGTGCGCCTCGACAAAATAAGGGTCGAGGCCGTCAAGACCGAGGACTAAAAGAGGTTTCATCAGGAAATTAATTTGGAGAGAGAATTATAAAACGCCCTGAGTAGCAACTCTCCCGGTTTCTAACGTCTGTCAACCGGAACTTCTCTCAGCCATTTAGCTGAGCAGAAGCGAGGATGTCCATACATCCCGCCCTCTCCGACCAGATTGCCGTGGTCAGCAGTTATCAGAACTCTACCGTCGAGGGAATTGACCAGCTCCTCGACCTCCTCCATGACGATCTCGAGATTCCTAGAATAATCCGACCAAACCTGTTCTCTCGATACCTCTCCGCGGAAAGCCTTGTCCCAGATATCTTCTCCTTCACTTCCAAGATCTTTACTGTAGCCCGAAGTTTCCAGTTCAGAACCAAGGAATGGATAGTGAGGCTGCATGAAATGTATTATCTTCTTTCTATCAGGAAACAGGCTTTCAGCGGTCAAAGCGTCTCTTTTGACCTCCTCAGGCCTTACCGTCCCGGCTTCATCGTCCCAGTCTGTCTGATATGTATGGAAGACTGTTTCGAAGACATTTTCCAGTTTATTTCCTGTGAGTTCCTTGAACTTGGAGGGATGGTAATAGGGGTTAGCAGTAACACATACAGGGCTTTCCTCTCTGGCATCCGAAAAGTTTCCAGAGACGAACTCGGGTGAAGAACTGCCAAGACTTACTCTTTTGTCGCACTCCCCCACAACTTCTCTGTATAGATCAAGTCTGCAGCCATCGAGTATGATAAGACTGTCCCACTCCTCCTCGTATATGCCGCTTGGTTCGCCCTCGTAGGACGGCAACCTATCGATTAGCATCTTCTCAAACATGTTGGTCAAAAAAGTGGCTCCTCTGAGGCCCCGGATACGGGGGAAAATTCTGTACTTGTAAATGCTGTAAAACCTTCTCCCTAAAATCCTATTCCACCTCGCTATCTTCAGGAACTTTCAAAACAAACTCCATGTTAAGAGCAGGAAAGATCCGACTGAGGAAAGATTCTTCGTAGAAAAGTTTGCCCCTGTACCCCATACTGTTCACCAAAGGCTGGATGATATAGTTCCAGGGAAAAAGCTTTCTTCTGGAGAAAACAATCTTCTCCTGGATTATGTCGAAATCACAGTCGCTGTAGAAACCCAGCCTCCCGTACTCTTCCGGGTCATCTTCTCTATAGGCCACGAAATACTCTCGCATAGTTCGGAACCCGGCCAGCCGCTGATGTGTCGGATCAGTCCAGGAATTTGAACTGAGGTGAGGTGTCTGTATTATTACCTTGCAGCCGGGGGCGCCGATACGATAGATTTCCTCCATGAAGTTTATGGGATTCTCAAGATGCTCGAAAACATCTTTGGCTCTTATAACTTCGAAATAATCAGAAGGCAAATCCCAGTCCTCCTCGTCCAGATTCTCAACCTGATCGCACGCCTCGGTATCCCTTATGTCAACACCGTAGAATCCTTCTGGCTTTAATTCCCCGCATCCAAGCTCCAGTTTTCTGGGCATATCATTCTCAGAGTTCATCTTAAATCAAGGATTGTTCTCCAGTTTTTTATCTTCTGACAGAACTGAAGAACGGTAAACCTCTGCGGTTTCCTCCGCCACCTGGCTCCAGGAACGGGAAGACATCTCGACGGAGGTATCGCCCTGGTCCTGTCCAAAGCGATCTTCAGGCAACCATTCGTTCATCGGTGGTTTGTCCGGTGCGATAGCGGGAGTCCCACAGGCTTCTGATTCAAGCGCGCTCCGGCCGAAGCCCTCGTAGTGGCTCCAGAGAAGGGTGGCCTCCGCCGAGCTGTAGACCTGCGGGAGGTCTTCTTCGTCGACGAAGCCGGTGAAGATAACGTCCTCGCCTTCTTCCAGGCCGTGTTTCTCCATGTAGTGCTTGGTCTTTTT
>JBDGRC010000017.1:0-12574 GCA_042218495.1 Candidatus Nanohaloarchaea archaeon
AAACCAGCGTAAATTTCTTGGACTCGCCGGGATTTGAACCCGGGGCCTTCTCCTATCTTGCCTTGTCCGCCGGAAAGGCAGACAGAGCATATTTTCCCGCTAGGCGGGAAAAATGCGGTTGCGAGGGAGACGTTCTGCCACTGAACTACGAGCCCATGAAACTCAGCTAGAGAGTTTCATCATCTGAGCACGTTCAGCGAAGCTGAACGCACTACGGGCCTGAATCGGACCTGGAGGGAGCACGAAAACCTTCTCGGTTTTCTCGACCACCAGCTCCTCACCAGGGTTCGGACCTGGAGGGATTTGAACCCTCGACTTCGAGGTATCTCCGTGAACTTCTGAATTTCGAAAGCCTTACTCGTTGCGCCTGGGTTTCTGAGAGGCATTCATTTGAATGACTCCTTGCGTGTGAATCCTAGCGTAACAAGTTCTTAGGAACCTCGCGCTCTGTCCAGCTGAGCTACAGGCCCTTCTATGTTAGGAGATGAGTGGAAATAGTTAAGTATTCTCAAGATGCGGCTTCCAGGTCGTTGATCCATTCGTCGATTCTCTCCCTGTCTGTTTCTCTCGCCTCTTCTGTGCCGGCGGTTTTTGGGTCGTAGCCGACGGGGTCGTATCCTTTTATCCTGCTGTTTTCCGGGTTCACTCTCAGGTTTCTGGGGTGGAGGTCTCCGTGGCTCTCGCCGTAGAGATTCATGATGTTCTCGAGGTATTCCGCCTGTTCGATTATGAACTCTGTATCAAGTTCTTCAGGATCCCTGTTTTTCGATACGCTGGAGCTGAAGGTGTTCGTGTAGTCGTTCAGCTCGTGTCCTGGCGCCTGTTCCATGAAGTAGCCGTCCGGGTTTCCGTCTTCATCAAAGGTCATGTTGAGGGGAGTGACAAAGAACTCGGGCGCCACGGCGTTCAGTCTCGCCAGGTTCCTGAATTCGTCCTCTATGCTATCGTACCGCTCTCCGGACCTTTCAGGACTGGTCCTGTCGTCCACGGACTTGTAAAAGATTCCGTTTCCGGTTTCGTAGCCTGTCTGGATTTCGTAGAGCAGTTCCTCCTCATCTGTCAGTTGCCTCGAACTCTCAGGTTTCACTGCGTGACGCTCACCCGTGTCTCAATAACCTGCCTGGGTTTCTTCAGTATTCCGGCGAGGTCCTTCCGGTGGACAAGTTCAATCATCTCTCCGGCGTTGAACTCGGTTTTCTTGTTAACTTCCTCCACAGAGAAATCTGGAGAGCGGGCGTTCCTCCAGGTGAAGTCTCTCCACTCCCTGACTCTGCCTAGACCTTTCAGAGCCAGAGGAGGAACGCCAAGAACGCCGAAAGAAGTCGGATCTCTGTGTTTTACGGCAAGATGAACCAGCACAGGCCTCAGGTTCTTCCTAAGAATCTTGTTTATCTTTTCGAAGTCTTCACGGTTCCTGTAGTCCGTCCTCTCGATAGCTGTCGCCAGATCCGCGTTGATATGGGCGTTGATGCCGAGGGCGAGCTCCAGGAGCGGTATAGAATCCTCCTGTTCTACGTATTCAAAGTAGTTTTCCCAGGGCTCCTGTTTCTCCCCTTTCGCCAGGTATTTTTTCATGGGTTCGAGGTAGAGCCGGCCGAACTCCAGATCAAGCCTCTCCAGAGCTTCCGGATCGTCAAATTCTCCTTCCTCGCTGAACTCTCTGACGTCTCTCGTGATCCTGAGATAGGCCTCAAGGAATGGCAGCAGAGAATCCCTGTTCTTCTCCTTCAGAAACTTCTTGAGTTCCTCAAGCTTCTCCACGAAGTCATCTATCGAGTCATCCTCCTCGAGTTCAAGGTTTTCCACAAACTCCTCACTCATAAGTTGTTACAGAAGAGTGGCAATTAAGTATTTTTCCTTCAGTCTTCGTCCTCGATTAGTGCTTCTATCTGGTAGGTCTTCTCGCACTGCGGGTATCCCTCGCAGCCCCAGAAAAATCCGTACCGGCCCTCCTTGATCTTCATCGGCATACCGCACTCCGGACACGCCACGTCTCTCGGCTCCTTGTCCTTGTGCTCGCTGCATACCGGCTGTCCCGCTGAGTTCTTCTTCGTCGCGTTCTCCCCGCAGAACACGCATTTCGTCATCTTGGTTTCCTTCGACATGGAGGAGACTTCGGCGGGAAACTTTAATAGAGATTCTTTTCCCGGAAAAAACACATGCCGCAGATTTTCTGCCTCGGCCACAGTATCACCTACGGAAGATGGGATACCGAGGGCGGATGGACTCAGAGGCTGAGAGAAAAACTCGACGATATAAGCCTGGAAAATGAGGGCGAGGAGGATTTCCAGGTCTGGAACCTCGGCATTCCGGGCGAGGACTCACGCCAGCTCCTGGAGCGGATGGACGACGAACTCGGTAGAAGGATCTACGAACCAATGCAGCAGGTGATAATCCTGCAGCTCGGTGCCAATGATATACAGTACCTCGCCGGAGAAGACAGGATCCGCGTCACAGAGGAAGAGTTCCGGGCGAACCTGGAAAAAATCGTCGAGAAAAGCCGGGAACACGCGGAGAAAGTCGTACTCGTAAGCGAGGCTTTCATCACCATCGATGGACCGATTCCCTGGGCAGAGGAGAAAGAGCTCAGCGACGAAAGACTGGAGGGATACGTCAAGATTCAGCGAGAAGTCTCGGAACAGGAAAACTTGCCGTTCATTGACCTCAGAGAAAAATTCTCAAGACAGGAATGGGAAGAGTTCCTTGAGGATGGCTGCCACCCCGACAACCAGGGACACAGGAAGATCTTCCAGGAAGTCAGTGAAAAGTTAGCGGAAGAAGGAATACTCTGAACGCCAGGTTTCGATAGAATTTAAAACAGTAACAGCCACCTCTAATTTGTGGAGTCGGTGCCTTGGGCGCCGTCTACGCGTGATGAAACTTCGCGTGAAAGTTTCGCGGTGTTGGTCCAGTGGCCTACGACCCCACCTTGCCATGGTGGAGACCTGGGTTCAAATCCCAGACACCGCAAATTCTTGGAGAATTTGCATGTTCAAGAAAATCTCTGATCTTTTTGTTTCGGCGTGGCAGATTTCTGGCTCATGGATAAAGATTTTTCGATGTAATTTGTATGTATGAGGATTGGGTCTGAAAATCAGGGAGAGTTCGGCTGGTACGATGGAGAACTGCAGTTCGACAGTTACGACGAGAGCTACAGGTTGAACCAGGGAGATAGGTCGGCGAGGATTCCGGGGAGCGATCTGCTGGACGGTGTATTCGAGGACAGAGTGGATCACGATGTTGATGTGATGCTTTACGGGCGTCTAGGTGTAGAGGAGAGGCTGACAGGTAACTTTGGATTTGAGCTTCTGAATGTCGATCAGGCAGCTGCTGTGCTTGAAGAGGATTATGAAGGATGGACTGTCGGCGTCGCGAGACGTGAAGAAGGCTACGACCTGATTTTCACTGAGGATAATTATTCGACGGTTTACCGCGCGGCTTCGCTGGAGGAACTGGAGAAGGAACTGATGGACTGGTTCGATGATTATGAAGGATACAGGAACACGGTTGAGGATTGGGAGTGGGAGCTGGATAACTGGCCATGGAATGATTAAAAGCTTTCAGTCTGCAGTAGTGGATGTGGTTTCCCTGAACCTATTGCCTGGAAATTGGAGTAAGTGGAACTTGTTAATCGGGATTTCGGTCTTTGTAGTTGCTTCTCTGACTTCTTTCTACCTTGTGAGCGGGTATTACTCCTATGGGGAGACAGTTAGGACGCACTCGGAGGTGAACAGTTCGAAGGATATCTCCACTGTCAGTTTCTTCAATCAGTCAGTAGACCTCATGCTTGAGGATTCAGCTAACGCTACTTTCTACCTCGATATCGACAGGGATGGGTCCGCTGACAGGACAATTCAAGGCCTCACTAGCGACGGAAAGATCAACAAGGCGGTAAGATTGGTGGACTTCGAGGACGGCGTATACAGGCTGTATATCCGGTATCAAGATGATTCGTCTCGAGAGGGAGATGCATGGATGGAGGTCTACAGAGTCAGATGGCTTGGATAATTTTTTGCCCGATGCTCTCCGAGATCCGGGATTCCGGTAAAATCGGAAGTCTAGGAATTTAACATTATTCATGATCATTTATAAAGTTTTTTGTATAATGTGAGGGATATGACTGAAGTCGAAACTCAAGAGTCCACCATACCTGTGAAATCCAAACTGAAGGAAGCAGACAAGGACGAGGACTCGGAGGAAGAGCAGCTGGAATGTCCGGAATGTGGATCAACAGAGTTCATAGAAAACTCTGCCAAAGGAGAGCTGTACTGCATGGAGTGCGGAAACGTCGTGGAAGAAGACAGGATCGACACATCCAAGGAATGGAGGGCCTTTGACTCTGGTGAGAAAGACAAGAAAGCTCGTGCTGGAGGATCCGTCACTTATACCGAGGCTGACAGAGGTATAGGAACAGAGATGGGGAAGAGCTATGAGATGAATAATGTATCTGGTAGAAAGAGGCAGCAGTACTACAGGATGAGAAAATGGAGTCGAAGGACATCTGACTCACAGGAGAGAAGTCTTGAAGATGCTCTCAAGCCGATTCAGAATATTACATCCCAGCTGAAACTACCGGACTCTGTCTCTGAAGAGGCTGCCCGGCTTGCCGAGAAGGCAAGAGATGAGGGAATATTCAAAGGTCAGGGAACCCGTCCGACTGCCGCGGCACTTGTCTACATAGTTTCCAGGCAGCAGAACGTACCTAGATCCCTGGATGAGATCTCTGATGTCACTGGTATCAAGAAAAAGAAGCTGGGAGACTCCTACAGGAAGACAGCCAGAGAACTGGGGCTTGAGATGAACCCTGCTCAGCCTGAGGAGTTTCTTCCGCGTTACGCCGAAAAATTAGGTCTTTCGGGTGAAGGACAGGCAGATGCCAGGAAGATACTTGAGAAGGCAAGAGAAGAAGGTGTCCAGGCAGGTAAGGCGCCCAAGACGATGGTTGCCGGGGCTATTTACCTGGCAGGGAAGCTTAATGACGAGGAGTTCACTCAGAAGGAGATTTCCGATGAGATTGGCGTGACAGAGGTCACGATCAGGAACAGCTATCAGGATATGCTAGAAGTCCTTAATCTGGACGAAGAGCAGCTTGAATGAGGAGATGAAATATGGTAAAGCTCCAGAAAGACGGTAACGGACGTTACCACATAACGCTGCCGAAGCAGTTCATAGACGGCTTTGGATGGGAGAAAGGCGACGAGATCTGCTTCGAGATACTCGGTAAAGGAACGCTGAAGGTCGAGAACGAAGTTGAGGAAGACGCCGAGTAGATCAGGAGAACCTTTTCCTGTAGAAGTCCAGGTAGAGGTCCTGGACGGGGTTAATCTTTCTCAGCTTTCTGACAAGTCTATGTCTTATAGTATGTCTCTCCGGTATCTTCAGGCATTCTATCCCGTTCCTCGAGAACATGTCGGCCACGGTTTTCTTGTCCTCGACGGCGAACCTGATATCGTATCCGTCTTTCTCCAGCTTCCTGAGTATTTTCTCCTTGAACCGGTCATCGGGCAGCGAGAACTCGCTTTCCGGCCTCATGTAGAGCTCGTCGAACTCCAGGTCGAAACGCTCCAGAAGCTTCTCCGTCTCATCCCTCACTGACTCGGCCCGCGCAGTCAGGATTATCGTCCTGTAACCCTCTCTTTCACCTACGGAGTCCATTAGCTCCCTGGTCTCCTCCAGGACATTTCTCTCGCCGTCCTGCCGGGTCACAAGAGTGTCATCCAGGTTGAAGATCGCCGCCTTCACACCCTAGGCTTTCTCGGGTTCGAATAAAAAATTCTCTCAGAAAAATGTGAAAGGAAGAAAGAGAAGGGGATGAGGAAAATTTTCCTCTACCATGGCGCGAAGTCCGGGTCGACCATACGTTCTTCGCGGTCGATGGATTCGATCTTCTCGATGTCCTCTTCATCGAGCTCTAGATCCAGTGCCTGGAAGTTGTCGCGGATATGATCCTCGCTCGAGGCCTTCGGGATCGCGACGACGTTTTCCTTCTGCATAAGCCACGCAAGGCTTACCTGTGCCTCGCTGACGCCGTGCTTCTCCGCGATCTCCTGCAGCTCGTCTATCTCGAAGACCTTCCCACGAGCGAGAGGGGAGTACGCAACCAGTGTTATATCATGTTCCCTGCACTTCTCCAGGAGTTCCTCCTGCTGGAGCAGTGGATGCATCTCCACCTGGTTCGCGATTATGTGTTCCGGGGCGATCTCCATCGCTTTATCGACCTGCTCCGGCGTGAAGTTGCTGATACCGATGTTCCTGATCTCTCCCGAGTGAACCAGTTCCTTGAAAGCCTTCAGGGTCTCCTGCGGCTGGTAATCTCCTGAAGGTCAGTGGATATACATCAGGTCAACATAATCCACGCCCAGCTTCTCCACGGATTCCTTCGTCGAGGACTTCACGTTCTCAGGCGCGAGCTGGTCGATCCAGACCTTCGAGGCCAGGAAGTAGTCCTCTCTGTCGACGTCTGCTTCTTCCAGGCCGCGTCCGACGTCCTCCTCGTTACTGTACGCCTGGGCCGTGTCAATATGTTCATAGCCCATCTCCAGTGCTGTCTTAACCGAGTTTGTGCATTCTTCAGGGTCCGTGTTCTGCCAGGTTCCGAGACCGAGCTTCGGGATATCTGTCATAGAATTAAGTCACCTGTAAAAAGTCCGGTTTAGGCAAGGTATAACAATCCTGTGGCACGGTTTCAGAGAGGTAACTCCCGCTGGGTTTTCGGCAGATTTTTATCTCCCGCCCCGAATCACCTGTTTATGGTCAGCGAAAGGGACGAGATTGACGAATCATACAAGTGGGACCTCGAGCAGCTCTTCGAGTCCGACGAGGAATGGGAGAAAAACTTCGAGAAGGCAAGAGAAGAGATCGAGGAACTGGAAAGATTTGAGGGACGTGTCACAGAATCCGCGGAGACCCTCAAGGAGTTCCTGAAGCTACGTGAAGAGCTGAAGAGGACTGTAACCGACCTGAACTCCTATGCCTCGAAGAGATACGACGAGGATACGAGAAGAGATGAGTACCAGGCCTTGAAGTCCCGCGCCTCTACGCTGGCCTCGGAACTCTCCTCAAAACTCAGCTTCTTCGAGCCGGAGGTACAGGAAGCCGGTAGAGAGCGTATACAGGAGCTCATGCAGCAGGAAGAGGAGCTCCAGGAGTACAGGCATTTCTTCGACGACCTTCTCAGGTTCAAGCCTCATACCCGGTCAAAGGAGGTCGAAAACGTCCTCGCAAACCTCGGAGATGTCCTGGACGCGCCGGATACCGCCTACAAGGCGTTGATGAACGCGGATATGACCTTCCCAGTTGTTGAGGATCCCGAGGGAGAGGAGGTCGAGATAACACAGTCGAACTTCACGAAGCTCCTCAGAGAGGAGGACCGCGAGTTCCGGAGAGAGGTCTACGAGAAGTTTTACGATGAGATAGAGGAGGTCTCGAACACGGTCGCGGCGAACTTCGAGAAAAACATACGCAGGAACGTCAAGATTGCGCGTATACGCGACTTCGAGTCGGCAAGGAAGGCCTCGCTGTTCCAGAACAACGTGCCCGAGGAGGTGTACGACAACCTGGTCGGTACGGTCGAGGATAACCTGGACGCGCTCCACAGGCACGTCGAGCTGAAGGAGAAGGTTCTCGACGTGGACGATATCGGCCACCACGACCTGTACATGCCTCTCGCGACCTCTGAGTCGCCGGAGATCAGTTACGGGGACGCGAAGCGGCACGTTATAGAGGCGGTGGAGCCGCTCGGCGAGGAGTACCAGGAGGCGATGCGCAACGGGATTGAATCCGGGTGGATCGACGTCTACGAGAACCGCGGAAAGCGCTCAGGAGCTTACTCCTCCAGCACGTACGATTCCCAGCCGTACATCCTGATGAACTACCAGGACGACGTCTCTTCGATGTACACCCTGGCTCACGAGCTCGGCCACTCGATGCACTCATACCTCTCGAAGAAGGAGCAGCCGTACATATACTACAACTACAGCATCTTCGTAGCCGAAGTCGCCTCCACTGTGAACGAGGCGCTCCTGACACGACACCTGCTCGAAAGTGCGGAGAGCGAGGAACTGAAGCGCCACGCACTCAGCCACTACCTCGAGAACTTCACGAACACGCTGTACAGGCAGACGATGTTCGCTGACTTCGAACAGCAGGTGCACGACGAGGTCGAGGAAGGCGGCGCCCTGACCTCCGAGTCGCTGAACCAGCGTTACAGCGACCTGAAGCAGAAGTTCCTGAAACCAGTGGAGATGGACGACGAGATAAAGAAGGAGTGGATGCGGATACCACATTTCTACTATAATTTCTACGTCTACCAGTACGCCACAGGGATCTCCGCGGCGGAGACACTGGTAGAGAAAATTTTGAACGAGGGACCAGAGGACTACCTCGACTTCATCAGGACCGGTTCAAGCGAGTACCCGCTCGACGCGCTGAAGATCGCGGGGGTCGACATGACCGAACCCGAACCTGTAGAGGAGGCGATCAAGAGGTACAGGCAGAAGCTTGAAAGGGCGGAAGACCTGTTCCGGATCAGGTGAGATACTTCTTCCTGAGAACGTTCAGGCTCCAGACGCCGACCCAGAAAAGCGTCAGGAAGAAACCTATCTCGATGCTCGAGATATCGTAGAAAACCTTTGCAGCGATAGGGATCACTAGCCACGACCCGAGGACAAGCACGATTCCTGTAGCTGCGAGGATCTTCCTCTGCTTCTCCGATAGCTTTTCCTCCAGCATGTACTCCTACTTTTTCAGGTAAACTTATCACGCTCCCATTCAAATCTTATTCCGTTGATATAAGATGGTGGATCAGCAGGCGGATTTTGTGGCAGCTGCACCAGGTGAAGAGCTCAAGACGCAGGTGAACCAGAGCATCAGGCTTCACAGCGAAAGAAACCTGAAGCTTGAGGACATTCACCAGCTGGAGGGAGGAAGAAACCAGGTTCGGTTGCTCTTGATCTACGAGAAGCGGTGATGCCGGTAGACTGGAGAACGATACGTTTATTCTTTGAACTATGAACCCTTATTTTCCTCAGTTTTTCCGTCCTGGAGGTCTTCCATTTTTACTTCGACTTCTGCATCGAGATAATTGTTCATCTTCTTCTCCAGCTCCTTCCTTCTCTCCCTGATATCCGTTTTCTGGCTCTCGATGCTTTCCTCCAGGTTTTCTCTCCGCTTCTCCTTTTCCTTCAGATCGCTCTTTATCGATTTCTTTTTCTTCTTCAATTTCCTGTATCGTGTTTCAAGATCCAGATCCTGGAGCTTTGACTTCACTTTTTCCTTCTCGCTTTCAAGCTCCTTTATCTCTTCGATATCCTGCCTGAAATCTTCGAGATCCTCTACTGTCTCTTTGAATTTTTCCAGCTGCCGATCATTCAGTAGATCCTTCTCTTCCAGTGCTTCGGTAGCTTCCTCCAGCTCATCGCTGAAATTTCCAATATTAAGGAACTCTTCCTCTTTGAGCGACTTCAGTTTTTCTAGATCCTCCTTGAACTCGTTTTCGGTATTCTCGTACCGGTATATAAGTTTCTTAAGCCCTCTCTCCAGTTTTGAGACCTTTCTGGCGAGTTCTTTCTCTCTTCCTTCTTTCTTTTCTTCAAGAAGCTCTAATTCGTCTTCTTTCTGCTTCTTTTCTTCCCATTCTTCGCTATCCTTGAATTCGGCTATCTCATTCTTGATTTCGCCCAGTTTTTCCTCCAGTTCCTTGGTTTCTATGCTTTTGAGCTCCTTTCTCTGACTCTCAAGCTCGTTTTCGAGTTTTTCTATCTCGGATTCGATATCTTCAATCTCGTCAAGCCTACTGATAGGGTTGTAGTCGTTCTCGATGAACTCCTCGATTCTCTCCCTGTGGTCCACGAGTTCCTGAAGTGTTTTTGAGAGGTTTCCGGAGCTTTTCTGCACCCTTTTCATCACGGCTCCTTCCTTACTCGAAACGTCGTTGAACTCGTCTAGGAAGTCCTCCAGGTCTCCGTGGTGCTTTTCTATATCTTCCGATAGATCAAGGTTTTCTATCAGGCGTTTCCTGGAGCTGTAGAAGTTTTCGGCCACGTCCTCGACTGCCTCGATGTCCGCTGCATCCTCGTAGCCCTTCACCTCCTCAAGATCTTCCTCCATCCTTTCAAGAAGTTCGCGCGTCTCCTCCATCATTTCTTCAGACTTTTTCTCCGCTTCCGTGATACTTCTTTCCTTTCTATCCCTGAACCTCTCGGGAGCGTTCTCCCAGTTCACCTCGAGTTCGTCCTCTGTCGTTGAGAAGACCTTCTTCACTTTTTCAAGTAAACCGCCCATGTATAGAATTCTCTCACCTAGGCTTTAGGTATTTTCCACTGACCCGGAAAATTTTTACCCCTGAAGCACCAAGTAAGTAACTGAATGGAGGATTATTCCCGGGGCTGGCGAGATTACTTGGACATCGAGAGAGACCTTGAACCTGAAACGGAAGTACTCGCAAGGTTCCATTTCCACCTTAGGAAGATACCGGGGAGGAGGAAGTCTCGGCTGGAGACCAGCCTCAGGGAAGATACGGCGGCCCACAGCTTCTGTATGAAGGTTGCCCACTGGAGGAACTTGGAGACGAGTACATCGACCACCTGGAAGAAGTGAGGGATGGAGAGGACTTCACCTACCGCGAGACAGCAGGACTCTACCTCATCCTCGGAACAGAACTCGACGACCTCTCAAAGATCAGATCCGTGCTCAACGGCGTGGAATCCAGCGGAACCACGGCACGAAACCTCAGAGAACTCGGCAAACTCACAGAAAAAGCCCTCGAAAACCAGATATAGAAAATCGATTGTTTGAAAAACCTGTGAGGCCGCTTTCTGTCTTGATGACCGGACTGCCGAATAGAAACTTCTGGCTCCTGAACGGAGTCGACAGGTCCTGGCAGCTGGCACTCACTATAGCTGTATTCAACGACCTGCTTGACCTGGCAGGTATAGGCGCAGTACCGATCATAGGTGACGTACTGGATCTACCGTCCTCGGCACTGCTCTGGAGGTTTCTGGGCAGGAACTATACGGTCCCTACCCTGTTCGAACTGATCCCGGGAATGGATTTCGTCCCGACCTACACCCTAACCGTGATATACGCGTACTACCGCGAAGAATACAGGTGAGAGGCCATGTTTTGAGATGTGAAGACTGACTTCAACATCTCATGCTGAGATTACGGTGAAACCCAAGAGATCTAATGTCAAAATTAAGCACCAAATTTCTCGGGAAGCGTTTATCCTGGAGTTTCCTCGAGAGGAGTCCCGGATAAATCTGTCAGCTTGATCAAGGCTTTTAGGGCTGCCTCTTCTAGCTTCCTCTCCTGTTCATCTAATCTCATAGTCTCCTCTAGTCCAGAAGCTTCCTTTTCATCAAGATCTGCTACCTCATTCAGCCGTCTTACTGCATGTTTAAGCCTTTCTTCCGCTTCTGCATCCTCTCCATCCTGTTTTAGCTGGATAGATTCCTCCAGATTAGCCTGAGCTGTCTTTAAATCCTTAAACTTTCGATCTATTACTTCTAACATCTGCTCTAAATCTTCCTTCTCAGAATTTAAGTCCTCTGCAGCTTCTTCAACACTGCTTAAAGCACTCTTAACATTCTGTAAGTCAAAATCTGCAAGATTTTCCACAATTTGTTTATTAGATCGCTACAATTTTAAGGATTTACTATAATACAGATTAGAAATCGACAAGCCCCGCCCGAGCACCGTACCAAGGGTTAACTGTCCTTCAACCGTGATGAGGGGTCTGAGCCCCAAGAGAACCGCTGTGTGTAGGACTAGGGACAGAGGGTTCAATGTCCTTCCCCAGCAGCAAACCCATTTGAACCATGGTCTGACCTCCTCCTTCCTTCTACTTGAGGTGCAGAATCACTCTATGTCTACTAAACGCTACATCAACGTTGAGCAACAGCTTGACAACCTGAAAGACTCGGAACTGGAATCATCCAACGTCGAGGCGATCCGAAAGTTCATCGATCACAGTGCTGCTGAAGGGATTAGTGAGGTCCGTCAAAGCCGTTTGATCACCGCTCTGAAGTCCTTAGTTCTGAACTTTGCTCCAGATGAGTTTGAGTTGAGAGGAGCCTCTGAAGAGGAACTGAAGCTTGTGATAGCGAACTTGAATAGAAGTGATTATGCTGATTCCACGCAGCATACGATGCGGGCTGCGGCTAAGAAGTTCTACAAGGTTGAGAACGGTGGACGTGAGCATCCGGAGAAAGTGGATTTCTTTTCAGCTTCTGCAAGTCAGAAGTCGACAGTAAGCCGTGAGGATATCTTCACTGAGGAGGAGTTGAAGCGTCTGTTTAGCAGTTTCATTAGTACACGTGACCGTGCGTTTACAATGGTTCTGTATGAGTCTGCGGCACGTCCAGGTGAACTCTTAGCTCGCAACCTGGGTGACTTTACTTCGAATGAGAAAGGCGACTTCATCTACTTAGAGGGTATCAAGGGAACCCCTGACCGTACTAATCAACTGGTTCGTTCTGGTCGTCCTCTACGTGAGTGGATCGCCCAGCATCCTCTTGGAGGCGAGGTCGGAGATATTGAGGATCCGAGTGTACCTCTGTTTGTGAAGACCCAGCAG
>JBDGRC010000018.1:0-14033 GCA_042218495.1 Candidatus Nanohaloarchaea archaeon
TTCTCCTCAGTTCCTCGGGGTAGTTTTCGTCCTCCATTGATCTCCTGATATGGTGTGACAGTCTTCTGGCCGCCGTGATCTCCGACACCTCGGCGAAGGCAGCTCCCCTGTCCATGAACTCCTTAGCTTCGGCGATGTCGCCCGCCCGGAGGAAGGTTCTCTCGGCCCTCGAGTGCTCGATAGCTCTCTCCGATACCTTTCGGTCCGGCACTGTGGAGATCACCGCCGAGGCTTTCTCTGCATTAGCAGCCCTCCACGTTTCTTTCTCCAGAGCATCGCCAAACACGGTTTTTATGCCATTCTGTCTGGCTTCCGTAACCTTTTCGGGATCGTTTTCTATAAGCACGATTTCATCCAGCTCTTCGGCTATCATTCTCCCCTGCTGGGCGTATCCCGCCAGTAGCGTGTGTCCTTCCGCATCCACGGGCTCGAGGCTTCTCTTTTCGTCTATTCCCAGCATCTTCATTGCCTCGACGATTCTCTCCCTGTGTCTGGTGCTGTACGAGGAAATGGTCATCGAGGCGACCGCCGCCAGGACGATGCCTTCGAAGACAGGCTGGCTCATAGTGCCTGACACAAACGTCTGGATGCTCAGTACCAGTGCCAGCTCGCTTACCTGGTCGAGGGAGAAACCTGTCAGGTACGAAGTCCTGTGGTCGTACCCCTGCTCCAGCAGGATTGCTGCGGTCAGGACCGGCCTGAGGACTATCGCGAGCCCCAGTACTGTCCCTGCCGCTATAATTGCGGCGTATCCCGGAACCGATATCATGGAGCCGAGAGATACAAAGAAAACTGCCGAGAAGAAGTCCTTGAGTGGACTGACGGTCTCCAGGCTTTCTTCATTGTACGGGAACTTGGCCATAGAGAAACCGGCCGCGAATGCTCCAACTGCAGTCGGAAGATTGGCTATTTCAGACGCTCCGATAAACAAGGAGAGAACTCCTATCGTAGTGAGCAGGGTAAGTTCTCTTGATTGTTCCATGGTCTCCGCGACAATGCCAATCACGTGAGAACGTATAAATGCGGCTACGGTCAGTATTCCGATTCCCTGGGCTGCCGCGACCAGAGGCTGTGGTGAAGATATACCTGTTATCGCTATAATTCCCATGATTGCTATCACGTCCTGGAATAGCTGGACTGACTCCGCCAGACGACCGTGTAGGAGATCTATGTCCAGGTCTCTCTCCACCATATCGAGACCGATTATGGATGAGCTCAGGGCAGAAGCAAATCCTATATATACGGCGTTTAACGTGTTGAAAACCTGAGCGCTCGCTGTAAATCCTATTATGCCACACACCGAGGCGAGCGATACCGAGGCACCCAGACCGTCCTTTGCCACTGAACTTAGCCGGGATGGCTCAAGTCTGAGCCCCAGGACGAAAACCAGGAAGATGGCTCCGAGATGAGCGAACTCGAGGAGGTTCTGGTGGAGGAAGAGGCTGTTGGCGAGGAATCCGGCCACCACGTAGAAAGGTATGGAGGGGTGGAGGAGTCTGCTGGAGGCCGTTGAGGCGGCCGCTGCCACGACCAGTACCGCCGCTAGGGATCCGAGAAGCTCTACGATTCTCTCTCACCCCATGATATCTTTTCATGGTATTTCTCTGACTTTTTTCTGAAGACTTCAGGCCGTTCTTTGAAGTCTTCCAGAAGCTCCACCATCTGCTCCGCGGCCATCACTTCTTCAAGCATGACGTAGTGAGCTCCGAGGTCGTAGAGCTCCCCTGCCTGCTTCCACCCATCAGCCTTCACGAAGACCAGAGCTCCGTCAGCATCCTCGATTACCTGCTGGTTCATCTTTCTCCTGGCCGCGCTGCTGACTATCACGGAGGCTTCCTCCGGTCTCGTGGCGTCTCTGATCTCTTCGTGCTGGAAGTCTCCGAAAAAGAACTCGTACTCCGACCTGGATAGCTCCTCGACCTTTGATGGATCGTTTTCCACCACTGCCACTCTCATATCGGTCTTCAAGTGTTCTGCTGCTTCTCTACCTATCCTGTCATATCCTATTATGAGAGCGTGGTCGTGGAGTGCCTCGGCGTTTATATCTTCCGTATCTCCGATCAGGCCGTATTTTTTCAGACTTTCTACCGCTCTTTGCCGGTAGCTGATAACGTAGGATGAAGCTGCCACCGTGGTGACTACAAGAAGGCTGAGGAAGCCCACGAATTCCTTGCCCACGGTTCCGGCCGCCGCTGCCGTTCCAGCCAGCACGAGGGCGAACTCCGAGGCCTGAGACATGTTCGCAGCGGAAACGACGGATGTGTGTCTCGTGAAGCTGAACCTCTCGGTTACAAGGGAGAATATCGAGAACTTGGCCGCCATAAGAATCAGACCGGCGCCAAGGGCCGGCAGCAGGAACTTTCCTACCGAAGCCACGTTCAGGCCGATATTCACGAAGAATACGGCCATAAAGAGGTCGGTAAGCGGTCTTATATTCTCTTTAAGTTCCGTGCTGTAAGGTAACTGCGCTATGGATACTCCAGCCACGAACGCTCCGATTTCGATCGATACACCGGCGGCTCTTGAAGCTTCCATGAAGACGAAGAGCCAGGCCAGACCGTGTATAATCAAGATATGTCTTTCGTCCGCAAAATGGCTGAAAAGGCGGGAAAGATGGTTTTTTGAAAAATATATTCCCAGGGGAGCAAGCACGAATACTACGGCAGCCATTCTGGTAATTGACTCGGCTACCGCCGACGGATTGAGTCTGCCAGTTCCTATAAGGCTGAGCGCCACAACTACAGCGAGATCCTGCACCAGGAGGACGCCTATGTTCAGCTTGCCTGGCAGAGTCCTGATTTCATCCCTGTCGGACAGCATTTTTACTACAACTGCGGTCGAGGAGAGAGATGCTGCTGAGGCGATCACGAAGGACTCCATCGCTCCGAAGCCCATCAACTGGCCCAGTCCGTATCCCAGAGCTCCCAGTAATGCTATCGTAGCCGCTCCTATTCCTGTCACTGGTCCCGCTATCTCCCTCACTTCGTCCAGATCGACTTCCATGCCGATGAAGAAAAGCAGCAGGGCGAGCCCGAGCTCGGAGCTCAGGCGTGTGAACTCGTTTTCCTGGACTAGTCCCAGAAACGCGGGTCCAAGGAACATTCCTGTCGCAATATAGGCAATGAGAGGAGGCTGGTCGGTCCTCCACGCAGCGAAGGCGAACACAACCGCTGTCACCACTATGAGGCCGATCTCCTTGGAGGCGACGGCCGCGAACTCACTCATTATCTAGGCATTCTTCAAGCTCTGATAAAGAGATTGGGCCTTCCCTGTGAACCTTCAATACTCCATCGGCGACTTCCGCGATGGTAGAAGTTGGCGATGCCTCCAGCTCGCCCGTGTCTATCACGCCGTCGACCTTTTCCAGTAGCTCTTCAGAAACTTCTTTGACTGAATAACTTGTCTCTCTTCCTGAAATATTGGCCGAGGTAGCCGTTATGGGGAAATCAGATGCAAGTTTTCTCGCTACCTCTCCCGAGGAAATCCTGAAGACGAAGTCCTCATTGATGTTATCCGCTAGCCTTCCTTTTCCATTGGCGACGAGAGTCAGGGGACCTGGCATAAACTTCTCCACAAGCCTTATCTCCTTATTCGTCAGTTCCGCGTAATCCTCCGCTTGCTCCAGAGAGCTCACGATCGTCGTCAGTCCTTTCGAGCGTGGCCTCTGCTTCGCCCTGTAGACTTTCTTCACCGCTTCCCTGTTTCTTGCGTCCGCTGCAATTCCGTACGCGGTCTCCGTTGGGAAGACGACTATGCCTCCTTTTCTCATCCGTTCTCGGGCTTCCTTGATCGTGATATCATCTTCCATATCTACTCAATTTGAGGGAACTATATTTAGATCTGAAAAGTATTCTGTTTTAAAGTCGGAGTCATATGTAGCAAGTCTGTCTGCCTGGAGTTCAGCGTGTGATCCTATCATGAAATCCGAGCTTATGTTCTTTCGCTTCTTTATTGTCTCCTCACAGTTTCTGCATTGAATCTCGTTCTTACTTCCGCAACTAGGACACTGCGTTCTTTCTCCTCTATTTTCCAGGTACTCTAGATACTTTCTTCCTGCTAGATAAGCTGTTCTCTGGTTAATGGCCTCAACTTTTAGATTTGTTTCCGAAAGAAAGTTATCTAAGGTATCTTTGGATTCAAAGCTTGCGGCTAGTTCCCCATATACTACAGGGTTTATGAAGAGCCCCCCTTCCTGTCTCAGTCGACCTAAGAGCTCTCTAGCTTTTGAATTCGGCCCTTTAGACTCTAGTAACGATACTAGAACGCTTGTATCAACAACTGTCTTAGTCACCGCGTAAATCCCTCATAATCTCTTCTGGAGTCTTTCCCGTGTCAAGGTAGCCCTCCCACTTGCTGAAGGGGTTCTCCCCGACGTCTTTCTCTACTCTGAGCGAGTCGCCGTCAATTTCGAAGTTCAGCTCGTCTCCCGGTTCTATCCCCAGATTCTGTCTTATTTTCTTTGGTATCGTCACCTGGCCTTTCTCAGTGACTGAAGTCATAATCCCAAATTTCAGAGTAATACTTAAAATTCTTACCATTCTACACCGACTTGATCAGGACGCCAGTCGGGCCTGACCTCTGAGTCCTCCAGATCCGTTTTGAACCCTTCCTTCGCCTGCACCAGTCCCTGGTGGGCTATCATCGCGCCGTTGTCCATGCAGAACTCGTCCGGAGGGAAGTATGCGTCAGCACCGCGCTGTTCGCACATCTTCCCCACCATGTCTCTCAGCCTCGAGTTCATCGCGACGCCTCCTGTCAGAAGTGCTACTTCGCTTCCGCTCTGTGCCATCGCTCTTTCCAGAGCCTCGACTGCAGCTGCAAAAGCGTGCTCCTGGAACGTGTTAGCTATTAGTTCGTCATCGATGTCCCCGACGCGTCCTTTCAGCTCTGTTACCAGTCCCGAGTAGGACAGGTCCATTCCCTTGATCGGATATGTCACTTCGAGTATTTCATCTGTCTTTTCGGCTAGCTTTTCGATTTCAGGACCTCCTGGATGCGGATATCCTAGCTCGCGGGCCAGTTTGTCTACAGCGTTCCCGAGAGCGGCGTCGAGCGTCTCCCCGACCACTCTGTACCGGCCTTTCCTGAACTCGATTATCTGCGTGTTGCCCCCTGAGACGTAAAGCGTAGTAGGGTTTTCGATATTTTGCGTTCTTTCCCCTATGGAAATATGTGCGATGCAGTGGTTGACTCCGATAAGCTTTGCGTCGTAACGGATCGACAGCGCTCTCGCGGCCGTGGCGCCCACGTCGAGGCACTGGGCTATGCCCGGACCCTGGGAGAAAGCGACTACATCTACATCCTGTAATGAAATGCCTGACTCCTGTTCGGCTTCGTTTATCAGCTGGAGCGCGTTCTGGTAGTGGTGCTCCGAAGCCTTCCGCGGGTGTATTCCTCCCTCTTCCGGCTCGAACATCGACTTGGCGTTCGAATGAACTTTTTCCTCATCTACTATTCCTATGCCGAAAGTATGGGCCGTGGTTTCAATTCCGAGTACTTTCACGGATTCAGGTGTCTGACAAACTTTCTAAATCGAACTCACTGGTATCAGTTATTCAGACGACTATCGGTTTCTTTCAGTCGGAGATTACTTACCTATCAACTGTTTCTTAGGATCTTTTCGATTCTTTCCTGGTCGTAAAGTTGGAGATCTTCTCTCTGGCTTTCTCTTCTATCTCGCCGGTGAATCCTGACTTTGAGAAGAGAACGTACTTCCCCGTTCTTCCACATAATTCTCTCGGTCGTAAAAAATTATCGAGAGTAGTATACTCGCGATTATGTTAACCTGATCTATAGACCATGAAGGCAAAAAGGGTTTTTTAGACCGACTGCTTCCAGGGCTCGTCTCTGTTTCCCTTGACCCATTCAAGCGCTGCCTGATGGGAGTCGTTCCTTCCGTCGAGTATGTCGTCCATGACCTCTTGAACCGGCTGCTCCGGTTGACCCCGACGACTGGTACTCGATGTCAATTTGCCAACTACCTGTCGTGATCTGCGAGTTAGTGACGACTGCCTGCTGAGTGCTTGACCCGTCAGATAACGCGAGTTGCGAACCAGAAGTTGATGGAGAGCCTGAATTGGTTCTCCACTCAGGCCGATACCGCCCAATCAGCACGTCGCCAGCCTAATTGGCATCCGGGTGTGCGAACAAATCATCTTTAGTATTCGACCGAGACGTGAGACTGTTGTCTCCCCAGTCGTCTTCGAGGTAGTTTGTGATCTCGGCTGGACCCTCTTCTCTTACCAGCTTCATCCTCACGTCTGATCCAGAGACTGTTTTGTTGGGTACTGCTGTTCCGTTGAAACTCAGTTTGGCGTCAGCCATCTACATCATGATTCTCGGCATTTGATATAAGTTTATGGGATCTCAGGACTGTTCAAGTTTTCTGGGTTAGAACAGATCTCTGGGTGTGAAGAGGTATATGTCGGATCTTTCATTCCCGAGGTCAAGGAAATCTTGTGTGAAGCCTTTCCGTGAGAATAGCGCGAATTCCACGTTCTCTTTGGATTCTTTAGGAAGTCTGATCTTTTCTCTCTTCTTCTCTAGGTGATCCAGCAGTGGTTTCCCGGCTTTCTGGTTTGTGTATTTTGCCTCTCCGAGCACTGTTTTCTCTTCTGCGATTCCTACTACATCTATTTCGTGTTCTTGGTACCACCATCTACCGGTTCTGGTATATTTGGCGGGTATGAGTTCTGGAACTTTTGTCTGGCAGAGTTCTTCAAATGCTGGAGATATGAAGTCATTCAGTTCGGGTTCGATAAGCTCTCTGTAGGGGTTTTCTGCAAGTTCTAGTCTGTCCTGTCTACCGTATAAGAACCTGAACCAGAACCTGAAGAGAGGTTCTGAAATCCTGTAGATGCTTCTGCGGGTGTGTTTGGGGTCTTCGGTAACGGGTACTTCTCTCTCGACTAACCTGATTTTTCTCAGTTTTGACAGGTAGCTTCCTATCTGTGAGTGGTCTATCCCGGTTTCCTGGGCTATCTCGTTCTGTGTGGTCTTTCCGGAGGCCAGGGCGCCGAGAATGCTGAAGTACCGTGCCGGTTTCTCGAGTTCCGTTCTCAGCAGGAATTCGGGCTCATCGTGAAGGCGTCCCTCTTGGTGTAGTATGAGTTCTTCTATGTTTTCTCTGAGGTTCTTGTCTTCTTGGAGCGACTGGAGGTAGTGGGGTGTACCTCCGAACACGCTGTACGCCCTGATAGCCTGGCCGGGTTCTGCTTCGTAAAATTCGAGCATCTGCTCTATCTCAAGAGGTTCCAGGTCGATGCTTCCGGTTCTTCTGCCGTACAGCGGGCTTCCTCCTGAGAGAACTTTTTCCTCCATCACGCTGATAGAAGAACCTATTAGGATGAGTGTCATCCCTGTATTCTGGAGATGCTGGTCCCAGACTCTCTGGAATTTCGAGAGTACTGAGCCGTCGGCTTCGATCAGGAACGGGAATTCGTCTATAGCGACCACCGCGTTCTCGTTGCCAAGGTGTTCAAGAAGGATCTCCCAGTCATTCTCAAGTTTTTCGAGTTCTGGGAATTTTCTCTTTCCGGTCTCTTCAAACTTCTCAAGCTGATTCGTCGGTGTAGACTCCGTAGCCTGATAGTATACAGAGTTCTCTATGCTTTCTAGGGATTTTCTGACCAGTTCGCTCTTTCCGATACGCCTTCTTCCGTAGAGAACGATGAGTTCTGCCTGTTCGGAACTATATTTCTCCGCCAGGAAATCCAGTTCTCTTTCCCTGTTGATGAATTCCATAACTTATCTGGGTCGCGAAGAGTTAAGTAAATTTTGATTAAGTTAACTGAGATTAAATTAATTGCATTTTCGTTAGAAGTTTTTCTCAAGTCCTGATACTGTCTTGGTCTCAACCGCGGTTCCGTCGAAGCTCAGCTTGGCGTCAGCCATTCTCCAACCTTTAATTACGGAGCCGTGTTTATAGTTCTGCTGTGCCTGTACGGGAATTTCTACATCTGGACCTTGGCTTCTTTGTCTTCCTTGAGCTCTTCTTCGATCCGGTAGAGGTTTTTCACTATCCCTGATTCCTGGTTGAGCCTGTAGAGCTGAGTTTTGCCGAACTTCCGTGTCTCTTTGACCGCGTCCAGTTTTTCTATGTCCTTCCAGTTTCTGTGCACTGAGGACTCGGCGATACCGGCTGCGCCCGCGATCTCCTTCTTCGAGTAGTCCATGGAGGGGTGACTCATCAGCACGTCGAGTACTTTAAGTATGCTGGATCTACCGAATATTTCTTCTAAACTCTCACTCATACTATAGTTTGGTTTTCGAAAGTTTAAAAGTTGCATTGATGCAACTCTTGAAACACATTTAATGCAAACTTTTCATTTGCTCTCGATATTAAATTCTGGTGAACAGAGAAAGGAAGAAAGCGGCTCTTATCGAGGGCATGGTAAGACGAAAGCAATGGTCTATGAATTACAAGAGCATTGAAAACACGGTCTCTAAACTTCCTAAAAGAGAGAAAAAGACCGCGGTCAGGTTGATTGATGAGCTCGTCGATCAAGGCTGGGCAGAGTACCACAAGAATGAGAAGTGTGTTTCTCTGAGATCTCGAAAGAGATCAGAGATTAGGAGGCTCCTGGAAAAGTATGGCGAGATGGAGGAGTGGCTCCTTGATTCGCTTTTTTGATTTATCCGTGCTTAGTGTATCCGCACTTGCCGCAGCTCATTCTCTCATCGTGTTCGGCAAGGAAGCTGCCGCATCTGGGGCATTTCTCTCCCTGTGCTTCGCCGTCGTCGCTGTACTTCTCCCAGATCTGGACTTTGCTGTGTTTACCCATCGAGCTCACCTCGGCTATTCTGTTCTGGCCTCAAGCCAGTCGATGAAGGTGGTGCGGTTTTTGTTGTCCTTCTCGGCCTCGAGAGCTGCAGTGTAGTCGGGACTTTCCATTCCTTCAAGCTCGTCCTTCGCATCGCTTATCGTTCCAGAAACGATCTCATCGTAGTCTGCTTCTTCCGTGTCACCACTCTCTGTCTCATCTTCAGATGTTTCTTCTTCGTCTGCTGCTTTCTCTTCGTCTTCCGTGGAGTCTGAAGGTTCTTCTTCTGATCCGATGTCATCTACGTCTTCCTCATCCATGTCTTCGAAGGCGTCGCGGACTTCTCCTATCTCTATGTCGTCCATGGAGACTTCCGCGTTCTCCGCAGCTTCTTCTATAGCGGCGGCGGTCATGTTGTCCGCTTCGGCAATTATCTCCTGCATCCTTTCGCTCTTTGGAGGTCCCTCGTCCTCTATCGTCTCGTGAAGGATCTCGTCCTGCACGTCAACGTCTCGGTGCTTGAACTCGGGGAGTTCCTTCATGATCCTTACCTTGATCCCCACGGCTCCGGGTTTCGTTCTTGCGAGGGTGTAAGCCTTTTCGACGTTGTCCTCGGAGGTGTTGCCGCATCTCTTGACGTATCCGTAGGAGAACTTCTCCGTTCTTCCCCTGTTGCCGGATAGCTTGCCCGTTATCTCCATCTCGGCTCCGATCACTCCGGCCTCCTTTATCCTTCTGAGGTACGTGTATCCGACCCTCTTGGCGCTACCGCCCTTCTCGAGCCAGGAGGCCATGGCCTTCGCCACCACTTCCGCGTTCCTGTCTCCTTCCTCGATCTCGTTGACGTCCACCTGCGGGTTCTCGAAGTCGAACTGGTCCTCGAGATCCTCGGTTATCTCCTGGATGTGAGATCCTCCTCTTCCTATCACAAGACCGGGCCTCTCGGCGTGAACGACGATCTTGGTCGAGGTTGGGGTTCTGACGATGTCGCTGTGGGAGTATCCTGCGCCTTCGAGTTCCTCCTCGAAGTATTCGTCGAGTCGTACCCTGCGGGCGCCCTTTTCGATGAACTGTTTTTCCTGCAAACTTACCACGCCAGAGTTGATAGCGCGGAGAGCATTCGGTTTCCGGCCGAACGCGCTTCGGTGTTCGCAGATTTTGTGTGAGCTTTCATAGTATTATTTCTCTCCAACCACGATCTTCACGTGAGCGGATTTTATCGTCCGTCCTCTGTGTCTCTTGGGCGTTCTCATCTCGGGTCCCTGGTTGGTGATGAACTCCTGTACCTCCAGAGCGTTGGTGTTCAGACCCTGGTGTTCCGCGTTTGCTTCCGCCTGCCTGAGCAGCTTGACCACCTCTTCAGCCGCGTTCACGGGGTATCTTCCCTTTCCCTGTCCGGAAACGTGGCCGGCATTCGAGTCAAACTTTGTCGCCGGAACCGCCAGTTCCTTATCCATGACTCTCTCCATCTTGTTGATGGCCTTCTCGATGGAATCGTCCTTCAGGAAACGGCCGATCTCCGTGCAGTGTTTCCATGATACACGGAGGTTCTTGCCGACGGCCTTTGCCTGGTGGGGCTCGGTCTCGAGTGGCATCTTTCGTACCTACTTGAGCGGCACGTGCTGCGAGGAACGGGTTGCTCCCAGTCCCGGCGCGCTGTGCGAAACTTCTTTCCTGGTTTTTGCCAGCTCTCCGAGGTAATGTCCTATCATCTCCGGTTCAATCTCCACAGGCACGAAGTCCTGTCCGTTGTATACCTGGACCGTGTTTCCTACCATTTCCGGGAGAACGATCATCGATCTCTCGTGCGTCCTGATGCTGTCTTTTTCCTCGAGGTCCTCGAGTATCTTTTCTTCCTTCCTGTCAAGACCTCTCTCCAGCTTTCTGCGTCCTCTGGCGTCGAGTAGCTCGGCAAACTCTTTTCTCTCCATATTTCTCAGTTCGTCAAGCGTGTGTCCTCTGAACCTGAATTCGTTGTCTTCTGTCATGCTCTAGTCCTCCTTGTTTCCAGTCTGCCTGGCTGAAACGCTGCCGACCTTTGAACCGGGCGATGCGTGTCTTGAAACGGTTTTGGGCTGTCCTGGCTTCGCTGATCCGCCGAATGGGTGATCCACGGCGTTCATCGCTACCGCGGAGACCTTTGGGTACTTCTTTCCACGTGCCTTCATCGCGTGGTGCTTGTTTCCAGCCTTTACAAATGGCTTGTCCTTTCTTCCTCCGCCCGCTACTTTTCCTACTGTTGCCCTGCAGCTGGTGTCCATCTTCTTGAACGATCCGGAAGGCAGCTTGATCCTGGTCCCGTCTCTTTCGTGTGTCACCACGAACGCGTACGTTCCGGAAGATCTCACTAGCTTCCCACCGTCTCCGGGCTGTAGCTCGATAGAGTGGATGGGAACGCCCTCCGGTATCTCTCCGACCGGAAGCGTGTTACCGGTCTCGATAGGGGCTGAAGGTCCGACCTGAACTTCCTCTCCCTCCCGGAGCGTCTCCGGAGCAAGGATCGCTCTTCTCTCACCGTCATCGTATTCGACGACTGCTACAGGAGCCGTTCTCGAGGGGTCGTGCTGGATGTCCACTACTGTACCTCTCGTCTCCGCGTTCCTGTGTTCGACGTCTCCCTTGCCGTGTCTGGAGTTCGCCTGCCAGGTGGAGCTTCCTCGCCCTCTTCTCTGCTGTCTTATTGGTTCTCCCACAAACTTCACCGCGAAGCTTGATCACGCGGGAACGCATTCCGCTTCGAAGCAACAGAGTTGCTTCTGCAAGCAGACTTCCGTGAAATCTGCGGCGCTCCAGCGTCCTTCTGGTCCTGGTTTTTGTTCATTATTATCACATCATCCCCATCTGGGTGGCCACGTCCATGGCGTCGTCTGACTCGCTCAGCCTCACGAACGCCTTTTTCTTGGCCTGTGGTGTAATCGTCGTGTTCACCTTTTTAACCGTCACTTCAAACAGCTGCTCGACCGCGTCCTCTACCTGGTTCTTGTTCGCGTTGACGTCCACTATCAGCACTATGGTGTTGTTGTCGTCCACCTTGTCCATCGCCTGCTCGGTTAGATGCGGGTTCTCGATTATGTTCCATGCCTCTTCTGTCTTCATTCTCTTTTCACCTGTCGACGAATAGGTCCTCTTGCTCTAGCTTTTCTACAGCCGACTCGCTCCACACCGTCAGGCGGCCTGGTTCAGCTCCTGGCGCCAGTAGCTCTGCGTTAAGGTTCTCCACGAGGCTCACCTCGACACCTGCCAGATTGCTGGCTGCATCTACTATTCCTCCGACCTCGCTCACTACGACCAGAGGGCCGGTGCGCCTCCTGTACTTTCTTCCCCGGCTGGTTCCGCGTCCTCCCCGAACTGACTTCTCTCCGGATCTTTCAAGCTCTTCCTCCAGCCCGAGATCCTCTAGATGCTTCTCGAGCTCCTGCGTTTTTTCTACTGACTCTATGCTATCCGATACAAGAGGGAGCTCTCCGTCGTATCTGTGTTTCTCGGATACCAGTTCCTCGTCCGTGGTAGCAGCTATAGCGCTCCGGATCGCCTTTCTCCTTTCCCGGTCGTTTATCTCTTCTTTGAAGTCTTTTTCGGCCTTCGGAGGGTGAGCCGTCCTGCCGCCTCTAGTGTGCGGTGCTTCAGCACCGACCCAGTGGAACTGGCTCCCTCTGCTCATCATCGCTTTCTTGGGAGCTCTGGACATTCCTCTTCCTTTCTGAGTTCGGAAGGCGTTGTTTCTCTGGTTCAGACGCGTGACGTGTTTCAGACCGGACTCCGGGTCCGCTCCGTAGTCCTGCCTGTTCTTCGACTGGATTGAAAGCACGGCACGCTTCACTATGTCGGGTCTGACTCTCTCGTCAAACTGTACTGGTAGATCCATCTCCTTTTCACCTGTCGATATGCGTTATCTCCGGTTCTCCTGGGTTTCCGTCCGCCTTAATGGCGGTTCTCATTCTCACGAGCCTTTTCGTCGCTCCCGGGACGCTGCCCTTGATGAGAACGTAGCTGGATTCCAGCTCGCCGTAGTTCTTGAATCCTCCGTCCTTCTGAACGTCTTCAGGTTCGCCGTGGTCCAGAATTCTCTTGTTCTCGTCGGTCCTGTTGTTGAATCCTTCCTGCCCGGGAAGAGGTATCTTCCAGGTCAGCTTGTCCGGATGCCATGGACCGACGTTTCCTGCCTTCCTCCTCTTCTTCTGGGTCTTGTGTCCCAGCTTCTTGATTCCGTATCTCTGTACGGGTCCCTCCGTTCCGCGGCCCTTCGTCACAGCGACCACGTCGCTGTACTGTCCGGGATCGAAGACCTCCCCGAACTCTACTTCCTTTCCGATCATCTCCTCAGCGTACTCTAGCTTTTCTTCGGTATCTCCGCCGATCGCCAGCTCGAAGTTCTCGGGCGTTGACTTTGAAACTCCTGCTCTGCCTGGCTGTGTATGAACGAGAAGTCTTACATCAGTAATTCTCTCACTGTTTTCTCTGGCTTCGTCAAAGTTCTCCATGTTTCCGTCTTTCGGAACGTCGACAGCTTTCTGGAGCGCTCTGGAAGGTGATTCGGTCCACGCCTCGGTGAATACCTGTTTTCCCTCGTTCGGATCGAAGGTGTAGAAACGTGCTCCGTAGACGCGCAGGGGTGGAACTTCAAGTACTGTAACCGCTTCCGCAACCTCCTGTCCTTTTGTCGCTCCCTCGGTGTCATCCACCATCAGGACTCTTGTCATTCCTGCCTTGTATCCCGCGAAACCCAGAGGCTTCCTCTCGTCGGATTCCTCCCAAGTGGAGATCTCCGGGTACATTCTTCTGGCCCTGACCTTGGGCTTGAAGCCCAGTGAGCCGCTCGTTGGTACGTTCTTGTCTGCCATTTTTTGTTTACCTCAGAGGCCCCTCACGAGGCGTGAACTCCGTAGAACTCGGAGTAATTTACCAAACTGAAACAAGTTTTAAATAGGGAGGAACTACTATGCTAGTCAGAGTTTCTGTGGAGGGTCTCGGCCATAGCGTTCACTAGGCGTGAATCTTCGTTCAGCTGCCAGTACTTGCCGACCGACCCGACCTCTTTCTCCTTAATAATCCCGTCCGCAACTAGCGTTGGGAATCGCTTGTGAAGAGCAGCGCGAGATACTTTTGCAGCTTCTGCTAGTTGTTTCTTGTTGTATGGTATTGTAGGGTTGTCTAGGAGAGTGTCGACTATCGAGAGTGTAATATTGTCGAATATGTGTTTTGGGTCGGATTTTGGGTTGGAATTTCCCGCTCCTTGAGGTTTTTCTTTTTCTTTGTATGACGTCATACAAC
>JBDGRC010000019.1:0-3842 GCA_042218495.1 Candidatus Nanohaloarchaea archaeon
GGAGACCGTGTCAACTTCGGGGCAAAGATGTCCGGACAGGGAATCGGCATGTACACCCGCGAGTTCCACCAGAGGTTCGATACGAACGCGAACGTTCTCCACTACGCACAGCAGCCGATTGTCGAGACCCAGACATACGACACGCTTCTCGGAAACCACCCGGTTGGCCAGAACATGGTGATAGCGCTCGGGACTTTCGACGGCTACAACATAGAGGACGCCCTGGTAATGAACAAGGCTTCGGTCGAGCGCGGCCTGGGCCGATCGACCTACTCCAGAACCTACAAGACGGAGGCCCAGAGGTTCTGGGGCGGGCAGGAGGACAACATCGAGATACCTGACAAGGACGTCAGAGGATACCGGAACGAGGAGGCATACAAGCACCTGGACGAGGACGGAATAGTCAATCCGGAGACCAGCGTGGACTCCGACGACGTGCTGGTCGGAAAAACCTCTCCTCCGAAGTTCCTCGGAAGCGGCGGTGGAGAAGAGGTCAAGATGGGGCTCGCTGACAGGCGCGAGACCTCGCTGACCGTCAGACACGGAGAGAAAGGAAAGATAGACAAGGTGATGGTTTCAGAGACGGGAGATGGCGACAAGCTGATCAAAATAAAGCTCAGGGAGAACAGGGTTCCTGAACTGGGGGACAAGTTCGCCACCCGACACGGACAGAAAGGCGTGGTCGGTATAATGATCCCCGAGGAGAACATGCCGTTCACGAAGCAGGGAATCACTCCTGACATGATCCTGTCGACCCACGCCATTCCCAGCAGGATGACAGTGTCCCAGCTGATAGAGCTCATCGCCGGAAAGGACGCCGCGATGAGAGGAGAGAAGGTCGATGGCACCGCATTCCACTCCGAGGACAAGGACGAAATCCGGGAACAGCTCGAGGAGCTAGGTTTCAACTACTCCGGAAAGGAGAAGATGTACAACGGAATCACCGGAGAGGAGATGGAAGCGGAGATAATGATAGGACCCGGCTACTATCTCAAGCTCGACCACCAGGTCTCGGACAAGATTCACGCCCGAGGAAGAGGTCCTGTAACCCTGCTGACGAAGCAGCCGACAGAAGGACGCTCCCAGGAGGGAGGCCTCAGGCTTGGAGAGATGGAAAAGGACGTCTTCGTGGGGCACGGAGCCTCGCTGCTCCTCAAGGAGAGGTTCGGAGCCGACTCAACGAAGATACACGTCGACGAGGAGACAGGCGACATTGGCTACTACGACGCGCAGGAAAACCGCGTGGTGAAGCCGGACGGTGGAGGCGGCGAGTTTGACGAGGCGGAGGTGCCTCACGCCTTCCTGCTGCTGATGAACGAACTCAAATCGATGATGATCGACACCGATCTGGAACTGGAGGACGATAGCTGATGCCAAGAGAAATTGAATCACTCAACTTCGGAATCTTGAGCTGTGAGAAACTGCAGGAAATCGCCGTGAAGGAGATAGACGTAGCGGAGGTGTACGACGCCGACGGTTATCCTGTCGAGGACGGCGTCATGGACCCGGCGCTTGGAGTAATAGACCCCGGCATGACCTGCCAGACCTGCGGAGGACGGATACGTGAATGCAAGGGACACTTCGGGATAATCGAACTTTCGAGACCCGTCGTGCACGTGCTTTACACCAAGAAGATAAGGAACCTGCTGCGGTTCACGAACAGGAACGAGAACGGGAACATAACCTGCCTTATCAAGGACGACGACAAGTCGCTCCGCAAGTCCAACCGAAAGAAGGAGGACCCGGAGACTGGAGAGAAAGTTCCTGACGTGAAGCTCGATAAGCCCTACAACTTCAAGCAGGACGGAGAGGAGCTGAAGCCGGACGAGATACTCGAGAGGCTGAGGGATATACCGGATGAGATCGCCTCCAGAATCGGCGTGGAGACCGATCCCGAGAACCTGGTGCTAACTCACGTCCCGGTTCCTCCGGTGACTATGCGTCCCTCGATCACTCTCGAGACAGGAGAGAGGTCCGAGGACGACATCACGCACAAGCTGGTCGATATTATAAGGATCAACAAGAGGCTGCAGAACAACATAGAGATCGAGGCGCCGGACTTCATAATCGACGACCTCTGGGAGCTACTTCAGTACCACGTGTCGACGCTTTTCTACAACGACCTCTCAGGTGTCCCGCCGGCCAGGCACAGGTCCGGACGCTCCCTCAAGTCTCTGATCGAACGCGTTCAGGGCAAGGAGGGACGGTTCAGGCAGAATCTGATCGGAAAGCGCGTGAACTTCTCGGCCAGAACCGTTATATCCCCCGATCCAAACATCGGTATCAACGAGGTCGGGGTTCCGTTCCATGTCGCCAAGAAGCTGACTATACCCGAAAAAGTCACCGAAAGAAACCATGAAGACGCTATAGAGGCGATTGAAAACGGATCAGACGAACATCCGGGCGCTAACTACGTCTACCAGCCGGACGGCAAGAGGAGGAAGATCACCGATGACAACAGAGAGGAACTGGTAGAGACCATAGAGCCGGGAGACGGATGGAAGATAGAGAGACACCTGAAGGACGGAGACACCGTTCTCTTCAACAGGCAGCCTTCGCTGCACAGAATGTCGATAATGGCGCACGAGGTGCGAGTCCTTCCACACAGAACGTTCAGGATCAATCCGAACGTCTGCGCACCGTACAACGCGGACTTCGACGGGGACGAGATGAACCTACACGTTCCACAGACGGAGGAAGCAAGGGCGGAAGCCGACGAACTCCTCAAGGTACAGGAACACGTCAAGATGCCGAAGACAGGCGGCCCGATCGTGGGCATGCTACAGGACTACGTCTCCGGACTCTACCTGCTAACACAGGGAGATGTAGAGCTCTCGAGAGAGGAGGCATTCAACCTGCTGGCGGAAGCCGGCGAGCACGAGAAGGACCTTCCCGAGGGAGAAACCATCACAGGAGAAGAGCTTGTATCGATGTTCATCCCTGAAGACGTTTCACTGACGATCAACGAGGGAGAAGCAAACGAAGTGGTCATCTATGACGGCGAACTGGTAGACGGAGTGCTTGACGACGACGCACTTTCGGACTACGGCGGAGAGATCATCCAGCAGCTGAAGATCGAGTACGACGGAGACAAGGTCGCCGAGTTCCTCAACCGCGTCTCGAGGATAGGAGCCGTATACCTTTCAAGAAGAGGGTTCTCCATAGGTCTGGAGGACCTCGAGATTTCCGATGAGGCAACAGAGGACATCCAAGAACTGATTCAAGAGGCAGTCGAGAACGCCGAGAAAGAGATAGAAGAGTACAGGGACAACGAGATGGAGCAGATAACCGGGAAGACTATGGAGGAAACCCGGGAGATCAAGATCACGAAGGCTCTCAACGAGATCTTCGGCGAGATCGGAGACATAATAAGTGAAAACGTCGAGGAAAAGTCCAGCGCCTTCATCATGGCTGACTCGGGAGCGAGAGGATCAATGCAGAACGTGACGACGATGGCCGGACTGATGGGACAGAACTCCGTGCGAGATCAACGGATAGAACGGGGATACAAGGGAAGAACTACCTCTCACTTCAAGAAGGGAGAGCTATCGCCCGAGGCGCACGGGTTCGTCTCCTCCTCTATCCTGGACGGACTGGACTCCCAGGAGCTCTTCTTCCACCAGATGTCCCAGAGAAAGGCTCTGATGGACAAGTCACTCCGTACCAAGACCTCGGGATACATGTACCGGAGGCTCTCGAACTCTCTCCAGGACCTGCGCGTTGCCGAGGATCAGACCGTCAGAAACGGAGAAGGAGAGATCATCCAGTTCCGCGCCGGCGAGGACGGCATAGATCCGCAGAAATCCGACAGAGGAGTAATATCCACCAACATCGACACATGA
>JBDGRC010000019.1:3942-12630 GCA_042218495.1 Candidatus Nanohaloarchaea archaeon
CTAAAATGGCGGCAGAGAGCAGAGGACGAAATCCCGGAAAGATACGAAGGTGTGCTGGACGAGGACCTGAAGGAGCGTTACAGGAAGATGCAGTACGAGCCGGGCGAGGCGGTAGGCCTCGTGGCCGCACAGTCGCTCGGGGAGCCGGCGACCCAGCTTACGATGGAGACGTACCACGCCGCTGGAGCGGCTCAGGTTTCTCTGACCGCGGGACTTCCAAGGATGGAGGAGATAATTGACGCCAGGAGGAATCCGAAGACACCGTCGATGAACGTCTATCTGCACGATGACTACAACAACGAGGAGGATGCCAAGAGGACGGCGAGAAAGCTCAGGGAGGTTAAGTTCGAGGACCTGGTGAGCAGGGACACTATCGACATAATGCAGCTGGAGGTGGTCTACGTCCTGAACGAGGACCTTCTGTCGGACTACGACGTCGAGGTCGAGGACGTGATATCCAGGGTGAAGGAGTCCTGCAAGAAAGCGGAGCTAGAGTCGGATGGAAACGAGCTGACGCTGACCCACACGGACGACGACTACGACCTCAGGGACCTCAAGGACCTCAAGATCGACGTCCAGGACGCCCGCATCAAGGGCATCAAGGGCATCGAGCAGGTCGTCATCCAGGAGGATGACGGCGAATGGCAGCTGCAGACCGCGGGCACCTCCCTTCGCAAAACCCTGAAGATGAAAGAGGTCGACGAGGACAGAACCATCAGCAACCACCTGTTCGAGATCAAGAGGGTTCTCGGGGTCGAGGCGCTCCGAGAGCGCATCGTGGAGGAGATCAACGACACCCTGGACGCGCAGGGAATCGGGGTCGACGACCGCCACATAATGCTGCTGGCCGACATGATGACGAAGGAGGGCGAACTCAACGGAACCACCCGTTACGGTATCGTGGGCAACAAGGAGTCTATGCTGGCCAGGAGCGCCTTCGAGGAGACAAAGAAGCACCTGATCCAGGGATCGCTCAGGGAGGAGACCGACGAGCTCAACGGCGTCGTCGAGAACATCATCGTCGGACAGTCTGTACCGGTCGGAACAGGAAGAGTTGACCTCCGGGCAGGGTTCGGCGACGATTAACACCTTTATAAAAACAGGGTCCGATTCCAATGATACACAGAATGAAGCATATTCCGCGAGGAGACAGGTTCTCGAAGTGTTAGCATGGCAGTAACCTACGACACAGACATGATCAGGACGATCAGCATGTTCGAGTCCGTCACGGGCGTTGAAGCGATAGATGCGATCATAGAGGAAGAAAAGGCGTACTTCATCGTGCCGGAGGGCAAGGCAGGTATGGCGATCGGAAAGGGCGGCGAGACCGTCAAGAAGCTCCAGAACAAGCTGGACAAGGACGTGAAGATATACGAGTACAGCGACAACATAGGAAAGTTCCTCAACAACCTGGTGCCTTCCGACCTCAGAGGCGTCGACATAGAGGGACAGGGAGACGAGGACGAGGAGATAAGCGTGGAGATAAGCGTACCCAGGGAGAGCAAGGGACAGGTCGTGGGAAGAGACGGACAGAAGATCGACTCCATAAGACAGATACTTTCCAGGACGCACAGCGTAGACGAAGTGAAGGTAGAGTAGGTCATCAGACTTCTGAAAACGTTCTTGAGAGGCTTTCTTTGACCCGGAACCTGCGAAATACAACTATTGGCTTTCCACCCCTTTTTATTGAATCGAATAGAATATGACCTCAGTGGGACGGAAAGGCATTTCCCCAGTGGTAGCAGCGGTTCTGGTCATAGCAATACTTTTTTCGCTGGCGCTCGTCTTCTCCGACTTCACGACCACGTTCGTCTCATCCACGCAGGAGGAGACCTCGAACTCGACCCAGAAGACCCTTGGAACCACAGAGCACAGGTTCGATCTCCAGGCCGCGAGCTACGACAAGATAGGGAACAGCGTCGAAGTCGAGGTCACGAACGAGAGAGACAAGATAGACGAGAACCTGACAGCGACCGTTTTCTGCGACCAGGATGCCTTCCAGCGCGAGGTGGACGGACTGCCAAAGAGAGGGCTCAAGAAGTTCACCGTGGAAGGGGTCGACTGCCGACCGGACAGGGTCCGGCTATCCATGCAGGACCTGAACGTCGAGGACGAAATAGATGACATCGAGAACGCGGGAAGCGAAACACTTTCAGTATCGGGGACTGACTTTGAGACAATAGTGAAGACCGCGTCCACCATAGCCTACCAGCCGCTGGAGCTGGCCCGAAACGTGAACGAAAAATCCGAATCATCGTCTTACTCCGGAACCAAGAACAACATCACTGTCTCCGGAGGAACGATCAGGCTGGAGAAGGCTTCTTAGATATGAGAGACGCCAGCAGAAAACGAACCAAGCTTTTGTTACTGGCCGTCCTGACCGTGGGCACGACGTTTCAAGCCTCTGGAACAGTGAAAATGGAAAAAGGCGTCATCTTGGATCCATCTAACAGCCCTGCAAGCTATTATTTCCAGGAGAACAACTCATTCAACTCGGTGACGGTCTATGACTCGAAGGTGAACTTCTCGAGCACGAACACGACCACGACGTCTTCTAACCCGGCGGTGAACGTCTCCGTGTGGAACTACACCGGCGGGAAGACGATGCTGAAGAACGGGAGCAAGCTCAAGTTCAACTACAACGTGTCGGCGGATACCGACTTCTACGACCTGAACTCCTCGCTCTACTACAGGGTGAGCTTCAACGGATCTTTCCAGAGGCAGGTGACATCGCAGAACTGGCTGAACGTATCGGTCCCCGGCACCACCAACCTGACGGTGAAGGCGCGTGAAACCGGGGCGAACCAGGCGCCGGACGAGCCCTTCAGCCCGCAGCCGTCGAACACGGCCTCGGATGTCAGCTACTCTCCGACCCTCGAAGTGAACGTGACGGACCCTGACGGCGACTCGATGGACGTGAGATTCTGGAACGCCTCCGACGACACTCTGATAGGATCAAACTCCGGTGTGTCCAATGGCTCCGAGACATCCGTGACCTGGAGCGGGCTTTCGCCGGGAAAGCAGTACAGCTGGTACGCGGAGGCGGACGACGGAAGCCTGACGAACAACTCCAGCACTTTTACTTTCACGACCAACTACGAGCCGGACCTGGTCTCTGACTCGCAGTTCTACGACAACTTCACGGGACACGAGTTCGAGGTGGAAGCCAACGGAAACGACACGGACGGACAGTCCGATATCAGCTCGTGCAAGTTAAAATGGAAGGACGGGGACGGCAACTCGGGACTCGTCTCTGGCGACCTGGACACGAGCTATGGCGACAGCCAGGAGGTCAAGTGCCGGGCAAACATCAGCAGCACGATTTCGGGGGTGACGGTCGGAGAGTCCATCCAGACATCTGTCAGGTTCTTCGACGGGCTTGACTGGGCGAACAGCTCGTTCGACAGCAACACAGTGCCTAACAAAGCTCCCACCAAGTCGACCTCGAAGACCGATCTCGGAGGATTCCTTACCGATCATACTCCAGCAGTGACGTGGAGCGGACAGAACGACCCCGACGGAGACAGCCTCACAGTCAAAGCATACACGGGCACGGGATCCACTCCGACGACACAGGACAACTCTGCCTCGGCATCCTCGGCATCCATGGATCTAGGCAACAACGTCAACCTCGAGGACGGAACATCTTACTACTACAGGCTCGAGTTCTGTGACAGCTACGGAGCCTGCAGCGCGTACACCTCCAGCGATAGCTTCAGGATGAACAAGAAGCCGAACGTAAGCTCCTACGCACTCAACGACTCGAGGGTATCGAAGGGCGAGTCCGTCTACCTCAAGGTAAACGTCACCGACGAGCAGATGGAGTCCGTCAAGTTTACCGTCAAGGAAGGCGGATCAACCATCATAAACAGCCAGAACGGAACCTGGAAGGACTCCGACACATGGACCTCGCCGAGCTGGACCGCGGACCAGGAAGTTACCTACGACTACACCATCGACTCGACGGACAACAGGTCGGAAACCACGACAAACAGCTCGAGCTTCCTTATCGAGAACGACCCGTCGAAACTGGTGACCGACACGCAGTCGCTCACGAACAAGACGGGACACGCGTACGACACCGAGGGATACGCTTTCGACCAGGACGGTGACGACGATTTCACAAGCTGCAAGATAAAATACAGCGCCAACAGCCAAACAGGAACCGTATCAGGATCCATCGACACAAGCTACGGAAACAGCACAGAAGCCAAATGCACAGGAACACTCAGCAACGCACAAACCGGCGTAAAGGTACTCCAGAAGGCAGAAACCTCGGTCAGGTTCCACGACGGCAAGAGCTGGGCGAACACGTCCTTCACCTCCAACACGGTACCGAACAACGCCCCTGTCGCTGCAGGATCCAAGAAGGACCTCGGAATGTACCTTACAGATCATACTCCAGCGGTAACGTGGAGCGGGGAGAGCGATCCGGACGGAGACAGCCTGACGGTCCAGGCGTACACGGGAACGACGTCCAGCCCGACAACACTCGACAGCACGGGATCTGCCTCAAGCGCATCCCTGGATCTCGGCAACAACGTCAACCTCAACGACGGAACAACGTACTACTACAGGCTGCAGTTCTGCGACACCTGGGAATGCAGCAGCTACGTATCCAGCGACAAGTTTGGAATGAACGAGGAGCCTTCTCTGTCGAGCATTGATACCAACGTGTCTGATCCATCACTAAACGACGTCCTCGAGGTCAGGGCAAACGTCACCGACTCGAACCTGGAAAGCGTAAACTTCACCGTCAAGGAAGCAGGCACCAAGATCATCGACGGTGAGAACGGCACCTGGATAGACTCGGACAGCTGGAAATCCTCGAGCTTCAAGGCGGACAAGGAGGCGAGGTACAACTACACGGTGGAAGCCGTGGACAACGCGTCGGAGACGACAAGCAGCTTCCAGACGTTCAACACGGGCTTCAAGCCGACCGGGACGTATACAAGAACTTTCGCGACGACAGACAAGGTCAGAGCAGCCAAAGTCACGATCCACGGAAACAAGAACGGGGGCAGCTTCAACATAAAGGCCAATACATCGCAGTCGTCGGTGAAAACCCTGGAGAACTCGACCTGGAAAAACCTTTCGAAGGGACTCGACCTTACCGTCAAGTTCGAGCTGACCGCGGGATCGACCGGCTCGCCGAACATCACCAGCTACTCGGTGGACTACAAAACCGACTACAGCTCGCCAGGAAGCTACAAGAGCACGGTCAGAGACCTGGGTTCGAACTCGAGCCTGGGACAGATAACCGTTTCAGAGACCCAGCCTTCAGGAACGAACGCCACCTACGAGGTGCGTACCGGTCCCGGAACCACGATCGACAGCGACTGGACTTCATGGGATCTGTGCCTGGAGACCTGCGAGTCAGGAATCGACGAGGAGAACAGGTATCTCCAGTTCAGGATAAACTTATCAGGGACCTCGACCAAATCACCAACAGTGGACACTTTCAAGGTAAACTACAGATGAAACTGAACACCAAAACGACCGCAGCCCTGCTCGGAGTCTCGGTAGCGATCCTGCTGGTGGGCTCTCAGCTGGGCCTAGAGCTGACAGAAGAGAAACCCGAAAAAGTCGATAATGCAACCAGCGGAGTCGCGGCCACGAAGTCGCTCGACTTCCAGGGCAAAAGGAACAAGGTGAAGATATCCGACGGAAAGATACAGCTGGATACGTACACGGTGGTCGAGGAAGAGCTGATAGCAAACGGGGTGTCACTCGCTGGAGCCACGAGCCAGGGCGTCTACATAACGAGACAGGGAGGAAAAACCGTGCGCTACTCCGACGGATCTCTGGAGGAGGTCGACTTCAACTCCCAGTACGGGTCTGTAACCGGCGACTTCAGCTATCCGGGCCCGAACGTGATCTACGCGGACAGCGAGAGAAACGCCTATGTAAGGAACCTGGAGACGGGAGAGGAGAAGCAGCTTGCCTCGAACGTGCTTGAGGTCGTCGCCGACGACGCCGACGGGAACGGAGTGCCGGAATCCGCCGAGATCCGGCTGATGAACGGATCTAAAATGATCAAGAGCCCGGTGAACTCGACCGCGAGAAGCGACTGGGACCGGGACGGGCTCGTGGAGAGGATCTACACCAAGGGAACCACTCTCTACAGCCAGGACAGGAAGCACGGAGAGGAGAAGCTCACGGAGGCGGACGAGTTCGAGGTAAGAGACAAGAGGATATACGTCTCGCACGACGGAAAGATAAGGGAACTGAAGTTCTCTCAGAGGTACTACAACACAGGAACCTACACTTCGACCCCGACCGAGTTCTCCAACGTGACGAGGATACGACAGTTCATCTCGGAGGCAGACCTGAACGGAGGAAGCATAGAGGCAAAGCTTATGGCCTCCGGAGAGAACAGGAGCTTCAGCCTGAGCGAGGGTTTCACGGACAAAAGGTTCAACATAACCTCCAGGCAGGTTAAGATACGTTTCACTCTGCACAAGAAATCCGGAAAGGAGAAAACTCCGATCCTCAACAACTACAGGCTTCTGGTGCGGAAAGGTGTTTGAAATGGACAGAGAGAGGATGATGGAAAAGATCGAGAGGCTGGAACAGAAGATCGACAGGCTCGAAGGCAGAAACAGCGAAAAGGATCAGAAGGAGGAGAAAGGATCCATGAGCAGGCGGGACTTCATGAAGAAGGTCGGCCTGGGAGCAGCGGGACTGGGAGCACTGACCATTCCAGCGGCTTCGAAGGTGACCGTAGGATCGAACTCGATAACTAAGGACGGAAACGACTTCTGGTACTCGGGCCTATCGAAGAGCTTCGACCTCTCGGGACAGAACCTGACCGACGGTTCGACGACCATCTACGACACCAGCCAGGGCCAGCTGAACTCCTCGGTAGTGCCCCAATCGAAGTCCCTGCCCATAGTGGTTCCGGCCGTCAACCTCGCCGCCGGAGAGACCATCCAGATCACGAGGTTCAACGTTCCCGCAGGAAAGCAGATCAAGGTCTGGAAGGCCGTGGTATCGAAGCTCGACGGCACGTCCGACGGCAACCTGTCCATAGAGGTCTACAACCAGACTGACGCGACCTCGATATACTCCACGACCAGCAATACTCTCCAGGAGGGATCGCCTCTCGCCTCCGGAGGAACAGGGGACGAAATAGAGGTAAGGCTCAAAAACTCCGACGGAAGCGCGGGCTTCAACGCCCACGCGACGCTGGTAGCGACGGTAGAGTGACCGATGAACGACGAACAGCTTGAGAGAAAGATAGAGGAGCTGGAGAACCGCGTCGAACGGCTCACCGGGGAGAAGGATGAGAACTCAGGCGGGATCAGCAGGAGAGGATTCCTGAAGAAGTCTGCGCTCGGGCTTGCGGGACTTGGCGCGCTGACGTTACCGGCGGCGGGAAAGATATCCATAACCGGAAGCGGGATAGAGAAGAACGGAAACGACTACTTCCACTCCGGGCTGACCACCGACTACGACCTCGCCGGAGAGAACCTGACCGACGGAGGGACAACAGTATTCGACGCAAGCCAACAGGAGTTCACCGACACAGCCACGCCTGACACCGGAAAGAGAACCATACCGTTCAACATACCAACAGTAAACCTCCAGCCAGGAGAAACAGCCCAGCTCGCAAGATTCCAGCTTTCGAGTTCACAGCAGCTGGACATAGAGAAGGCATCAGTTTCCAGGATCGACGGAACAACCAGCTCCAACCTGGAGCTAGAAGTATACAACCACGGCACCAGCACCAGCGAATACACGACCACCAGCACGTACAGCGAGGGAAGCCCCCTTGCAACGATAAAAAGACAGGAGGTGGAGATCCGGGTCAAGAACACGTCCGGGAGCACGACAATAAACGCACAGGCAGCAGCTACAGGAACAACTGAAGAAATACCTCTCACTCTTGAAGATTTTGAGGATGGCGATGCCTCGGAATATTCTGTATTAATTAATAAAGGAAGCTACAGTGTCCAGTCCAGCACGGTGCATAGTGGGAATTATGCGTTGAGAATGAAGCCGGATAATCCTGATTCAATTTTTATCGCTGCCACTGGCGGTGATTACAGCTTATCGCAGGGCCAGAAGTTCGAATTTTACTGGAGAGGCTACGTTCAGGATGCTGCCTTCTTTGGGTTCGGATGGCAGGGAGAAAGTGTAAAAAGCGGGTACCTTGTTCAGGGCTTTAATCAAAATGATGTATACGAATTAGAGAGGTGGGACTCAGGATCTAGAACCTCGTTAGCTTCAGGATCGGTGAATTGGTCCAGCGGAGTGTGGTATCGAACTGTGGTGGATTGGGCGAATGATGGGACAATAACTGCGACCACTTACGATGACAATTCAAACAAGCTGGATAGCATCACGGCCACTGACAGTAACTATACCTCAGGAGGGATAGCCTTCTGGGTATTCAGTAACAATGAAAACAATCCGAGATACTTTGACGATGTGAGAATAATTTAATTGTCTTCAAGATTCTGTTAATGTAAGCATACCTGAATCGAGGCAAGAAGTCACTCGACTGCTGTATCGGATTTCACGAGTCAGAAATGAATGAATTTCTCGAAATTCATTTTCACTGCTACCTTCTGTTGTACATGATCTGGAAAAATACGAGTTCTATCTTCACAGTAACGAAAATGGAGACTATTCGAAGCTTCTCATGGCGGTTCAGGACTCGAACAACTACTACAGAGTCGGGCA
>JBDGRC010000002.1:0-2884 GCA_042218495.1 Candidatus Nanohaloarchaea archaeon
CGCTGATCCTCGGCCTGCTCCTGACAGGAGCGATCCTCTACCACGAGTGGTAGGATCGCCTCCACATTTTCCTTACCGATAAAAACCCGGAGCACTGAACTGGAAGTATGCAGGATCCCTGGAAGTACGTCGCGTTCCCGCTCGCCGCGGTCGCCGGATACCTTGCCTCGCTCACTCTCACAAGCCAGATAGCCGAGGTGACCGCTCTGAAGGAGTTCTACGCCAGGCTAGCGGTGATCGCCGGAACCGGGCTCTTCGCGGGATTCCTCGTCGACGAGCTGATCCCGGCGTACATCGAAGAGAAACGTGGCGGGGGCGGCTCCGGGGGAATCGGAGGCGGAGGCGGCGGAGACGACATGGACTTCGGAGGCGATACCGATCTCGACTTCGACGAGTAAGCTTATTCCGGCCGCTCTTGTTCTGCTCGGTCTCGTCTCCTTGTCCGCCGGTACGCACGTCGACTCGGGAGGAGGAAGTTTTGAGGGCGCCTCATCCGGAGACGGATTCAGCGTTCCGCAGTACGATTCACAGGCTGATCTTGTCAGGAACCTCGTGGCGCCTTTCCTGTTCTTCAGCATACTGCTCCATATAGGGATTCACCGGGCGCTGATGTTCACGATCGCCGGCGACGTGGACTCCTGGATGGGGCGAAACCCGGAGTACCGGAAGGAGAAGAGCAGGTTGAGGAAACAGTCGCTGGTGCTTTCGCTGGTGATCACCGGAATGCTCATACCTACGCCTTACTTCCAGAAGGTGAACGATCTCCTTGGCATAGTCCTGGGTGGCGGAACCTTCCTGATCGTGACTCTGGCGATGCTCTATGTCCTATACCGGGTGCTGAAGGACCTGTTCTTCAATTGATTTATAAATCTCTAGATGACAGGAAAGTATGTGACACTGCTTGAGCAACTCCGTTACAAGATAGCAACGGTTGCCTTCATGGTGACTTCTTATACCTTTTCGGCTTCTGCCCAAAATGATGGTATTGATTACACCAATGTCACCAGTTTGAGTGGAGCGATCGATGCCTTCTCTACTTTCCTGCAGAAGGCTCTATCTTGGCCTACTTACGAAGATATGAGCACTATATTGGGTTTCACAAGCGGTATAGGGCGGACTTTGTTTTTCGTCAGCGTACTTGCGCTGACATACGGAGTAATACACAAGTTCGTTAAGAGGGTGAACAGAACAATAGCGAATACAGGAGGGAAGAAACCGCTTGATCCTGCCAACAGCCGGTTGGACAAGGCATTGTTCTACCTCGTTAATATTTCAGCCTTCCTGTATCTGGTGGTGGCGCTCAGGTTCCATATATGGGTTCTAGGAGCCAGTGTACCTGTTTTATTTACGTTTCTTTTAGCATCTCTGGCCTTTTTATTCAAGAAGACTATAGCAGGTCTGATAATCGTTGGGGATGAAGCCAGCCAAGGTGGATCGATGTTCTTTGGATCTTCGATAGGCTGGGCTAGATCCGGATGGACAGGAACCGTTGGAAATATGGTAGGCAGCAAGGCTAAGTCATGGGCGAATAGCAAGGGAGGAAGATGGAATGCAGTGGGTTCTGTTTGGAACAGCTATCAGAACATACCGAGATGTGACAATAATAAACACCTAAATCCACAGCACCGAGGTGCTTCAGGCACGATATCCAATGGCTGCTGGGTGAATGGATGTAACAGTGATGTGACACCATGAGTAGCGCTAACCAAAACAGTCAAGTTCCGGAGGAAATTATCGAATGGGCTGTAGAGCTGAGGGAAGCGGCGGAAAAGCTACTGGGATATGTGGAAGGAGACGAGGAAGAGTTAAGGAAACATTATAGAAGAACCAAGAAGGAAGAAGAAATGGAGGAACACAGTCTTGAGGAGCTTCAGGATGCAGCTGAGAAAACGGATGAAGTGAAAAATAAATTGGACAAAGTAGAGGCCTATGGGATAACTTACCTGCGGATTCTTAATGAGGAGATCAAGGAGAAAGTAGGTGCCAATCTTACGGATTCTAAGTTCTTGGAGCCAGAGTACGAAGGTGACCTTGTTATCGATATAGAGAAAGAAGAAGAAAGAAGGATTGTTTTAGATAATTTTTCCTACCTTTTTGTGGATAATGTCGGAGTACCGTTATCAGATTTGGTTGAATGTGCCCAGGAAATAGATCGGGAAATAAAAGAAGCTGCTAGAGAAGCGGAAAAGGTGATTGAGGGCGCTGAAGAAGATGTGGAGGCTTTGGAGCATATAGTGGACATGGATGGGAAAAAATTCCGTATGAAGACAAATAAGCTAAGAAGAATGCATGAAGCTTTATCAGATACGGCGCAGGCTTCTGGCGTTAGATCTTTAATAGAACTTTCTGAGGAGATAGGTGAACTGCTCTCACGTATCGTCGGGGAGGAGGAAGAGATAGAGCAGGAGGCCGATGAAGAGACAGAAGAGATGGAGCAAGAGCTTAGAGGTCTTTCTCAAGAAACAGAAGAAGCTATTGGAGAGATAAACGAACTTAATCAAGTATTAGGAGACTATGAATATCTAATTGAGCTTTTGAATCGTGGTTTTGAAGGAGATTTACAAATTGTACAAGGTAGTGACATCAGTGGCAGGATTGGTGGTGACACTGGTCAGTTGCTTCAAGATGTTGAATCAGCCTCGAGTACATTGGAACAGTCCATTCGTTTGATAGAAGATGCCCTGGATAACGTAGAAACTCTGGCAAAACTTGATGAAAAATCGGTAGAGGATCTGCAGTCCGAACTGGAAGATATTGGGAGCCCTAGCTAGAAAATGAACGGAGATAGGTATTAAAAATAGAGGGTTCGAACTTACTGTTAGGTAGATAGAAAATGGCAACGATACTTCAGACCGCGATCATTCAGGCCCAGTCAGCTCCGCTG
>JBDGRC010000020.1:0-1911 GCA_042218495.1 Candidatus Nanohaloarchaea archaeon
CCGGCGGAAGCTTTGAGGCATGAATAAGCTTGAGCAGGGCTAGAGAGGATCAACGAGATAGAGGACAGAAGCATCGCCATCAGGGTTGAGAAGGCAGAGAAGATGACGGATGGTGGAAGATACCAGGAGGCCCTGGAGATACTCGAGGACCTCGAGGAAGAGCTTTCCTGACCGGCTCCTGCTGAAGAAAAGCCTACCTGTTTTATAGATTGGAGACGGTACACAAACAACATGGAACCGTCCTACGGAGAAGTTACAAACGAGGTATTCAGGCAGTGGGAGATATGGGAGGACATGGCGGAAAACCTGGCAGCAGTGGGCGAGTATGGTACAGAGCCCTACGCGCCAGGAACACCGATGACGAGGCTGGTGGACCACCCCGTAAACAGGGTAATCGAGGCGCTGAACCCTCATGATGAGGAAGCTGTTCCGGAGCCAGACGTGGCGAGGATGGCGGGAATGGACATCCACGAAGCACAGGAACTTCCTGAAATCGGCGAAAAGCTAGAACGGCTGGGCATAGCTTCCAGGACGTACGATGAGAGTTCAAATACTTTCTACTGGTCCATGAACAGGCACACGGATGTGAGCGAATACATTGAGAGATTGGGAAGGGAAATGAACAGACACCAGTTACAGGGAATGATAGAATAAAACTGTTTGCCTTCCCGGGGCCTCGGAACATATTCGCCGGTTTGCTGCCGATACACGGATTGAACCTATTCCTCGAGGCACCTGCCAACTTGCTCCAGAGGAACTTTGGTTGCCACGTTAGGCTAACAAGCTAGTTAAAAATTTTTTTATCAAAGCTTGAAATATGAAGTCTAAAGAGGTTGACCATAGAGGATACCACGCCGACCACCCTGAAATGGTAAATCCTAGCGTGCCACATATAGATGAGTTTGATACTGAAAGAAGTTTCATAATCCACGAGATGACCAACAGCGAGGAGAACAAGACATGGTCAACCGACGGATCGAAAGTCAGGAAGGAAGAGGACCTGTTCAGGACAGTACAGGACGATCTCAGGCGTACCAGAAAGACTGTCTCGGTTCTTGACAGCAACATCAGGCGTAAGATGAGGAAAAGGAGATTGCACTCCCGGAACTTGTGGACTCCGCACAGGAAAACCTGAGGAGAGCGGCGAAAGCGCTACCTGGTCATACCGAGGGCAGAGTAGACGTTCCATTCACAGATCCTCAGGAAGTTGACGCATACCTGGATATCGCCGAGAGACTGTTCAGGGAAGCCCTGGAATACCTGGATGAAAAGGCGAGGGATTCAAGACTGCACGAAATTGAGGGTCAGAAACACCACTATCACGGGAAATACCTGACCTCTAATTCCGAGGACTATCTGGATCCCGAGGATCACGCTCTCTTTGAAATAGTGGACAAAGCTCTGGGAGTAGATCTCGCACCACCGGAATCCCACAGGGCGTATGTCTGCGATCCAGAGGAAATAGAGTTCAGCCTCTCCCACGACAACCACGGGAGGCTGAAAAGAGCCAGGTCTTCACTGCCCGACTCGGGTTATGAAGCGGATCACCTGGAGACGGACGAACAACTAGAAGACTACGAAGGAGATCACCTAGAAACAGACGAACATACGGTCTCCCACCATCTCAAGGATATCTCTTTTGATGTAGTCACAGATAACAGGTACTAGGTTGACGAGACTTAAACACTTAACAAGAAATTAGTAGGGTAAAAAGCACACTGTAACGTAAAATTAGTGGATCTAAACACTTACTGCGGTGGTCAAAAAGCAGGGTAAATTGCAATTTCCTTAACTGAACGCAAATCGGTGCTTGCGCGTAATGAGTCCAGCTATAAGTAATGTAGAAGCAACTTCAAAGAACTACAGCATAGCTTATTGAAGGCTAGGAGGATTTCTCTGTCTTCGTCTGAG
>JBDGRC010000021.1:0-6128 GCA_042218495.1 Candidatus Nanohaloarchaea archaeon
GACTCTCTCCCCTGAGAGAGCCCTCTGTACCCTACAGAGAGGTCCACGTGGAGGGGACCGGTAACGTGCTCCGAGAAGCTGAGGATTCAGGTGTCGAGGACTTCGTTCACCTCAGCGCGTTGGGAGCAGATACAGATAGAGACACGGACTACCTGAAGACCAAGGGAGAGGCACAGGAAATGGTTGAAGAGTCCGGAACAGCGTGGCGGATATTCAGACCCTCCGTACTGTTCGGAGAGGGAGGAGAGTTCCTTGACTTCCTCTACAGATTCTCGACGCCTCTAATTACGCTCCAGCCGGGAAGAAACACAATATTCCAGCCGCTTTACGTCGGAGATTTGGCGGACATGATAGCTGAGTCCCTGGAAGAACGTCACAGCGATCAACTATTCGACGTTGGAGGCCCCGAGCAGATCAAGCTCGGGGAGATAGTCGAGGCTGTAAGAAGCTCGAGGGACAGAACTGCAAAAGCCCTTGAGCTCCCCGATCCTCTGTTCAGGACCTTTATGACCCTATCAGAGAGATTGCCGTTCACATCGATGGGGATGGACCAGTACCGGTCGCTCCAGACCGATAATGTCGCCGATAAAAACGATGCTCCGGCTCTGGGCAAACCAGTAGACGACATGACACGTCTCAGAGAGTATCTAGAGGTTAATAGCTAGAATGGAGCTTTTTACAATCATTGCAGTGCTTCTGATGATTGCAGCGGTCGTCGGAAGCCTTGTACCCGCTCTTCCAGGGGCGCTGCTATCCATCGCGGGCATAGTAGTCTACTGGTACGGCACCGGATACAGCTCTCCAGGTATTCTATTTCTTACGGCTTTCATGGCCACGGGTCTATTTGCCGTTCTCTTCGACTGGTTCGGGGGAGCAATAGCCGCAAAGGCAGGAGGCGCATCCAGCAGGACCGGGATAGCCTCGGGAGTGGCAGCAATGATCGCCTTCATCTTTCTCGGACCTCTAGGAATACTGATCGGAGTCGCGGGAACAGTCGCAGTTAGAGAGTACCTGAGAACAGGCGATACAAGGTCAAGCCTCAGGGCGGCTGCCTACTCGACCGCAGCCGTACTATCCTCGGCGGTAGTTCAGTTTACGATAACCCTTGCTCTTCTGGCCTCATTCATCATTGCACTGGTATTTTAGCTACAGAATAAACCGGAGAAGACTATGAGTCCAGAGCCGATCTTCTGCGGACGATAAGCAAATCCAGTCCCGAAGAATCTAATCGGTTTAGTTCTTATGCTCTGAAATCGCTTCAGAAGGCTCCAGAACCTTTTTATTGGCCGCAATCAGGATTAATCTCCCCCTCTATCCCGTCCAGAGGAGTCAGAAGTGCCGGAGCAGGAACCCTAGACTTAAGTATACAAAAAATACATAGTATACCATGACGACTATATCGGCCAGGATCCCTGAATCCCTCGAAAACGAGTTCGAACAATTCATGGACGAAGAGAAGCTTGAAAGGAGCGTGGCACTGCGGAAACTGGTTTCAGAGGGCCTGGAAGAGTGGAAAAAAGAGAAGGCCCTGAAACAGCTGGAGGAAGGAAGTACTAGTTTTTCTAAGGCCGCGGAAATAGCCGGCATGAACGTCTGGGACTTCTCTGATCTCTTGAGGGACAGAGAGATGACGTGGATGAAAGACTCCGAATTTCAGGAGAAAGACCTAGAGGAAGCATAGATGTGGATCTTCGACTCCACCCCCCTGATATATCTGTCGAAATCAGGTAGACTTGACGATCTGAGCGCTTTCGAAGACAAGAAGATCCCAAAAGCAGTGTACAACGAGACCGTGGAAGCCGGGAAGGAATCAGGAGAAACAGACGCCCGGAGAATAGATAAAGCGGTCGAGGATGGTTTCGAGGTCAAGAAAGCGGAGAAAGACCGGTTTTTCAACAGAATTAAAGAAAACCCCAATCTAAGCGACGCGGACGCCGCAGTCCTGGCGCTCGCCATTCAGCTAGACGCGACGGCAGTAATGGACGAGAAGTACGGGAGGAGCGTGGCCGAGACAGAAGGAATAGAACACCGCGGAACCGCGTTCCTGATAATCAGTCTCGTGAGGAACGACGAGATCACGGGCCAGGAGGCGAAAGAAACCGTCGATCAGATGATCGACCACGGCTGGTACTGCTCCACGAAGCTGTACAAGAAGATAATCAAACGGATCGAGGAAATCCAGTAACCTCCGTCTCGTACTCGCCGCCCTCACCGGCGGCGTTGAACCCGTATTCTTCCGACAGCTCTAATAGCTCCTCGACAGATTCTTCATCCAGGACTTCTCCTACCCAGCTCTCGTCAAGTCCGCGCGCAGCCACGTCAGCGATCTTCACTTCAAAACCTTCACGCACAAGCCATTGCATGTAGCTCGCCTGGTCCTGGCCCCAGAGAGGCGAGAAAACCTTCAGACCGACTTTTTCCGCTACTTTCTCAACGCGGTCGCGCTGGTAGCTCGAAGCGATCGCTCCCGCCACAACACCTTCGATGTCGAATCTTCCCCAGGCCTTACGCAGCGCAGCCTCCAGATCCTCCAGCTCGTCTTCTTTCTCGCCTTCTGTCGACTGTTTGATCAGCGGAATCCCAAGTTCGTCCGCCTGCTCCTCGACGAGACCAGTGTCGGTGTCGAACATATAGCTTCCATCGTTCTCCGATTCCAGCGTTACGAGGCACTCGACAGAGTTGTTTCTACGCGCCACGCGGTACAGTGCGGCGTTCGAGTCCTTTCCCCCGGAGGTCAGGGCCGCGACCTTGTTGTTCGGCTCGTCACGTAAGGAGTTGAGGTATTTCTGCTTGGAATTGAATTCGCTGTCCTTCGCCAGCCGGGAGATAGCCTTGTCGAAGTTCGAGCCGTACTGCGCCGCGCGCTTGCCCCGCCACGCAACCTGTTTCGGGACGCCAAGCTTCTCGGCGGCCTTGCGCAGCACGTACTTCCTGTATTCCTCGCTCTGCTTGAACTCCGCGGGGATCGTCAGAGCGTGTTCGACGACCGAATGGTCTAGGAAGGGCAGCCTGAGCTCGTATCCGTTCCGCATCGAAACGACGTCATCGCGGTAGAGGTCGCGCTGGAAGAGGGAAAGCAGCCCGGAGAGACATTCACGGTTGAGATACTTCTGGTGGCGGTCATACCCGGCGTAGAGCTGCTCGGAGCCTAGGCCGCTCATGACGACCTTTTCGTCACCCTGGAGAGCGAAGTGGAACGGGAGAGCGACGCCGAGCTTCACCGCGCTCGTGGAGGATATCCAGTCAGCGATCCTCGGAAGAACGTCCTCAACCTCTTCAAGAGAGGCGTCGTAGCTTTCGATCTCCAGATCCATGTCCTCCGCTACTTTCCCCGCCCACTCCCTGTCGCGTGGCGGGTCGACGTTGCCGTGCTGTATTCCCGCGGTGTAACAGGTGAATTCGACTCCGAGCTCCTGTAGCGCGGCCGCCACCATCGTGGAGTCGACTCCCCCGGAGAAAAGGAGCGCGACCTCCTCGTCCTCCGGCACACGCTTTTCGACGGCGTCGAGGAAATGCTGCTTGATATCCTCCGCTGCTTCCTCGATCTCCATCGACTCATCGACGTCTATCTCGAAGAAATCCCTCTGCTCAAAGGAAATATCGCCGGTCTCGGTGTCGTACCTCAGTATCCTGCGGGGATGGAGCTCCCTGTACTTCATTTCGTTCTTCTTCAGCGCCTGGCGCTCGGAGGCGAAGGCAAACGGCTCTTCAGAGTACCAGACCGGCTTGACGCCTAGAATATCACGGGCGAGAATCAGCTCGCTGTCTCGGAAGTACGCCAACGCGTAGACGCCGTCAAGCTCCTGTAGCGCGGCGATTCCTTTCTCATCGATTATCTTAAGCAAGAGTTCGGAATCGTTACGCGCCTCGAACCCGTGCTCGTCGGCCAACTCCTCCCAGTTGTATATCTCGCAGTTAGCGGCGAGAACTCCTTCGCCCTCAAGCGGCTGTTCAACGCGTCCTACGACCGTGTGTAGGACGTGTCCGATATCGAGGTCGCCTGAAAACGTTCTGGAAGAGCTGCCTCGGTGTTCCAGGGCTTCTAGCAGTTTCTCGGATTTTTCACCCCCCGCTATTCCACACATGGGATAGTTCAGAGACCTCGAAATCTTTTATGCGGCCGCCTGCCAACGCCAGACGTGGGAGATTGCAGAGAGATTCACGACGAGAAGACCGTCGAGAGAATGGCGGAAAGTCACGCCATGGAGAAACTTCCCGAAGGCTTCAAGAATAAATTGGCCGAGTTTACAGAAATTGTAGGATCGGGCAGAATACTCGATGCCGGATGTGGACACGGCAGAGATGTAAACTTCTTCTCCGACGAAAACGGTTTCAATGCCCTGGGGCTCGACCACTCTCGGAACATGATCAATTACGCGAAGGAGTACAGAAGCGGGGATTTCATCTGCGACAGCCTAGAGAATGCAGATTTCAGCCCCGGAAGCTTCTCAGGAATCTGGTGCAACACAGTGATGCAGTACTTCAGCCCTGAAGAGTCTTCAGAGATCCTGGAGAAGTTCGCAAGCTGGCTTATCAGCGGTGGCGTCCTCTACGTTACTTTCCGGCTCTTTATACAGGAGAAGCATGATAACAGGGCCTACACCAGGGACGGAGAAGACATAACCAGGTACAGGCTGACACCGGAAGAGGCAGAAAAGCTGCTGGAAAACAGCGGATTCGAAATACTTGAAGCTTCAGAAGAAGAGACAAACGATCCCATACTGAGCTTCTTTTGCCGCAAGGCCTGAAAAATTTTTGCATGCGGATTATCTCGCATCGTAGTCCGCCGAAAAGTCGTTGAGGCCTTTCTGGCTGTTGTCCACACCCTCATAAGACGCGATGACGTCCTCCATCTCGACCTCGACGAATTCAAGTCCTCGCTCTTCGAGGTAGTCGAGCACCCTGTCCGTCATCTTGGGAGCGAGCAGTATTCCTCTGATCTTGCCGGCGAACTCCTCCTCGATCTCTTCGACGTAGCGCTGGAGCTGTAGAACGGTGTTGTAGTCCGGGTTCCGCTTTACTTCCACCACGACGTAGTTGTCGTCCTCGTCACGGCCGAAGACATCAATGAAACCGGCTGGGGTCTCTCTTTCCCTCTCAACCACCCTGAGACCTTCCTCGATGATCGATGGATCGCTTTCTACGGCCTCGTGTATATCCACCTCGTGACCACGTATCCTGAGGTCGGACCTGTCGACCAGCTGGGATACGGCCAGGAGTTCAAGCGACTCGAACCTGATCTCCACCAGTTCGTCGGGATTCTTCCTTCTGGACTCAAGTACGAGTTCTTCGTTCCCCTCGTCGACCTCGACGTTCCAGGAGTCGACCTCGGGCTGCCAGTTCCTGGGCTGGTAGTTTTCCGGACCATGTACCAGAAGAGCGGAGTCCTGCTTCTTGATCACAATGCGTTCGCCGCGGTCGAGCTTGGACTTGGCTCTTCCCTGGTAGCTGACAGAGCAGAGCCCGACCAGCTGAACCGTAGAATCCCTGATTAGATACTCCTCCAGTATTGCCCTCGACTCCTTCAGGCCCGGGTCGGTTATTACTTCTTCCACGGGCGGGAATTAAAGCCGAAGCTTTTACGATGTACCCACAGAACCACAGATTTTCAATTCAAACAGGGACGCTAATTTAGGGTACGTGACCTACAGGATCGAGGACATGCCGGAGGAGGAGCGACCGCGGGAGAAGCTGGAGGAAGGAAGCATCCAGGATCTCACGGACTCTGATCTCCTTGCCCTCGTACTGAGGACAGGCTCCAGGAACAGGAACGCCACGCAGGTTGCCTCGGAGGTCGTGAAGAATCACTCATTCCAGGACCTTCTCAACGTCCAGAGACGCAGCCTGGAGGAGCTGGACGGCATATCAGAGGTGAAGTCCGGGCAGATCAAGGCAGTCGCGGAGATCGCGCGCCGGACCAAGAGAGCCGACAGGGACAGAATAGAAGACCTCTCGGAGGCTCAGGACTTCTTCAGAGACATGAAGCTCCTTTCAAGGGAGAAGCTGAGAGCAGTTTTCCTCAACGCGGGAAACGAAGTCGTTGGATCGACCGAGTTCGAGGGAGCGGTCTCCTCGGTCTCGACATCGATTTCCGGCCTCTTCAACGAATCCGTTTCCAGGGACGCCGC
>JBDGRC010000021.1:6228-8543 GCA_042218495.1 Candidatus Nanohaloarchaea archaeon
GAAGATCAAACTCATGGCCATCGATGTAACCGACCACGAGGCAGTTCCAGACCACAGAAAACTCGATGAGGACGAGGTAGAAGATGTTCTCGAGAGGTTCGACATAGAAAAAGACGATCTTCCGCTGATAGAGCGAACGGACGCCGCCCTGAAGCAGATGGAGGTCGAGGCAGGGGACGTGATCGAGATAGTGCGCGATTCTCCGACGGCAGGAAAAGCAGAGTACTACAGAAAGGTTATCGAAAGGTAAAAAGGTGTAAATGGTGCAAGAAGAGTTTCTGTCACAGCTAATCGAGGAAAACGCAGTTAAACATCAGATAGAGTCCTACAACCGCTTCGTGGAGGAGAGGGTTCAGGCAATACTGAACGAGGTGGGAGAAATAGAGCCCGAGCTTCCTGACGGCGAGGAGCTCGTTATAAAAATAGTCGATGTCGAGATCAAGAGACCCAAGCTGAACGAGGCTGACGGCAGCGTACGGCAGATTACCCCCAAGGAAGCGCGGATGAGAGACCTGACCTACTCGAGCGAGGTACAGGTCGAGATGACGCCGATCTTCGAGGGGGTCCGACAGGAGTCAGAGACTGTGACGATAGGAAGAATCCCTGTCATGGTCGGCTCAAAGCTATGCTGGACGAGCGAGATGGACGAGGAAGAGCTCAGGGAGGCCGGAGAGGATCCTGAGGATCCCGGAGGCTACTTTATCATAAACGGATCGGAGAAGACCATAATCGCGATGGAGGAGTTCGCAGACAACAAACCCGTCTACCAGGACGACGACGGCGAACAGGTCTGCAGGATAAACTCCGAGAACGAGGGATACGTCCAGAGGCACGTACTCAGGAGAGACGACGAGATAATCAACATCAGCTTCGCCAACGTCAAGAAGACTCCAGCGGTATCACTGCTGCGCGCCCTGGGGCTGGAGACCGACAGGGAGATCGTGGAAGCCATTGGAGACGAGTACGCGAGTGACGTGTATCTAAACATGTATGAAACCGGCGCCTCGAACCAGCAGGAGGCCTACGAGTACATCGCCGGACAGTCAGGCATCACAAATGACATAGAGGAGCGTATTGAGAGCATCCTGGACGACTACCTTCTGCCCCACCTGGGACAGGAGCCGGACGCCAGGGACGAAAAGGCCGAGTTCCTGGCAACTCTGATCAGGAACACGATAGCCCTAGGAAAGGGCGACATCGAGGAGGACGACATGGACCACTACGCGAACAAGAGGATGAACCTGGCCGGAGAGCTGCTGGAAATGCAGTTCAGGTCGGTTTTCCTCGGAAAGTGGGGCCTCCTCGCGAGGATGAAGTACAACTTCAAGAAGTCCGCAAAGAGAGGTAGGCTGCCGTCGCTCCAGTCCACTATAGTGGCCGACACGCTGACAAAACAGATAATGGGTGCCATGGCCACGGGAAACTGGGTTGGAGGACGCTCAGGAATCTGCCAGCGGCTGGACCGCGGAAACAGGATAAAGACGTTATCGCACCTGAGAAACATTGTATCGCCTCTGTCGGCCGAAAGACAGCACTTTGAGGCGAGAGATCTGCATCCAACCCAGTGGGGACGCGTATGCCCTATCAAGACCCCTGAGGGAATGAACATCGGACTGCGGACACATCTCGCCATGAGCGCGGACGTCTCGACGGGGCTGTCGAGCATGGAGAGAAACTCTCTAAAAGCCAAGCTGGAAGAGACAGGTATCGACGCCAGATGAAAACTGATACTATGACAGAAGACGGATCGAGAATCAAAATCCAGAAAGGATCCCCGGGTCTCGCAAGAGCTGAGGCCCGTACGGCCGATCGTACTGCGTGATGGTTCGTGACTAAGGTCTTTCTGGATGGAGAACTGGTCGACGAGATTGACAACCCTGAAGAGATACAGGACTCGCTGATCGAGAAGAGGAGAAGCGGCGATCTGCGCGGAGAGATAGGCGTGTACTACGCGGAGGACAAAGACGAGCTGAGGATAAGCTCCGACGCAGGAAGAGTGCAGAGACCGCTCATAATCGTGGAAGACGGCAAGCCGAGGATGACGGATGAGCAGCGCGAGAAGCTGGACGAGGGCGAGATAACCCTAGACGATCTCCGCGACGAGGGGGTAATAGAGTTCATAGACGCCGAGGAAGAGGAGAACGCGTACGTGGCGATGGACGAAGAAGAGGTGACTGAAGATCATACACACATGGAGATCGATCCCGCTATTACCCACGGGCTGTCAGCCTCGCTGGTAGTCTACCCACAGAACAACCGAGGAGACCGTGTCAACTTCGGGGCAAAGATGTCCGGACAGGGAATCGGCATGTACA
>JBDGRC010000022.1:0-1834 GCA_042218495.1 Candidatus Nanohaloarchaea archaeon
GTGTTCTACAGTATAACTATGATCATAGTGACCCTGCTGTTCGGGGGGATGGTGGACGGGCTTGCCGCGTCACAGTAAGGGCCAGAACTCCGCCATAATCTTTGGCGTCGGCCTGATAGTCGCCATAGCTCTCCTGGCGGTCATCAAAATCATGACGGATCCCTTCAACCTCTCCCCATGAAGCTTTCTGGTAAGGGAGCCCTACCTATAGAATTTGTAATCAAGGCAATTTTGGCTTTGAGCGTCGCGGCGATAATTGCACCTATAGTGATTGATCTTTTGGCCCCGGCGAGCGAGGTAGCGGGCAGGTGCCCTCCAGGAGCGAGCGCCGTGGCGGACACGATTTCAGGAAGCGGGGTGGATGTCTGTGGAGGATGAACCGGGGGTTTCGTGAATGGGAGCATCTTTCAATGTTAATAGAGTCGTTCTAGTCGTTCTGATGATTTTATTTGGAGTAGCGATAGGAGGAGGACTATTCACCTTCAACGCGGAGGCCATCCAGCCGGGGAAGCAGAAGGCTCTGGAGCAGCTCGGAGAGCTCGGGCCGACTCCGGTGCATCTCGGAGAGCAGGGTAGCGCGAAGAAGCAGTTCAAGTCCCTGGTGGTATTCAACATGATGTCCGCGGCTAACTGCCATCTGGTGGAAAACCTTCAGAGAGCGGTTGCGAAGGATGATAATGTGTCGAAGTCCGGAGTGCAGTGGATAGGTAAAAAAGGCTCAAACGGGAATGGGCCGCGTTTTGCGGGAGCCTACCCTGGTACAGAGCCTCTGGAAAATACTGAGTACGATCCCCAATGCAAGGGCAGATCCAGCTTGATATACGAGGCAGGGAAGTTCAAGGACAGGGCCAGTTCAAATATCCCGGTGGTAGGAAAATTGATAGGTTATCAGGAAAAGCTCTTACCTCAGAAGGGAAACGACATGGAAGGTCTCCAGGGCAAGAAGGGCTTCATAATCCATGATACATTCACTGTAAGCGGAGATACCGTATTACTGGCTTATGAGCAGCAGTTCAAGGTTTCAATCATTGAAGTACCGGTGTTCCTTCGGAGGCAATATAAAAATTCATATTCTTCAGTTCTCCTTCCTGATGGAATAGACGGCTCGGAGTTCAGGGATACGCTGGACCGATACGGATACAAAAATGAGCAGGGAACTGATTATGAACCTCACCAGTGGTTTGAAGAAGAAGATGGGGGTGGATCAGGATATGGCATAGGATCAGGATACCGGGTTGTAACTAACGCTCCTCTGCTGGTGGAAAACTCGCATAAACTGGGAGCTAAGCGGTATCACACCAGAGATAAGCCCTCTAAGCTTTCAAACGGCGTTGATGAAACAAAGACCAAGGTCTTCGGTGGCGACGGCAAAGTGTCTCTCCACAACCTGATGGAGAACTCGAAATTCCTGTACTGCAAGGAAGCGAGAGGATACGTTCAGTCCAACGCAGGCAGCTACAACGATGACGGCGAGGCCGGCGGCACCCCGCCTCAGGAGGACAGGGTGTTCCCCATCGTCCAGATAACTGAAAACAGGACGGAATGCTTCGACTTCCCGCTGGCCAGCAACGACGAGGTCATATGGAGAACGTTTGTGAGGGATGCTGACAGTCACGACAAGAAGTACTGCACAGGGTCAGAGGTCGAGAACGGCGCGACCAAGCAGATCAAGATGGGGGCGGAGAAGTCCTTCGACGCCAGCTGCAAGTACGAGGAGCGCAACGCGAAGTTCGAGTCTCTGGATGGAACGCAGCAGGTTTACATACCTGTAATGACGTTCCCTGACGACCGTTGCAGCGAAAAGACGTACGACATCACGCAGCATTACAGCCTG
>JBDGRC010000022.1:1934-4699 GCA_042218495.1 Candidatus Nanohaloarchaea archaeon
GAGAATGCCGTGCTGGAAGGTGTCAAAGTGGAGGGAAAGCCAAGGGGGTGCTAAGAATGATTGCTGACAGTTTGCGGAGGAGGAAGGGCCTGGATGAGTTCCCGAACATGGTTCTCTGGATCGCCCTGGCTTTCATGTTCGCCGCGGTGTACTTTGCGGCGGGCCAGGGGTGGATCGAAGGGTTGTTCGACAAGCTGCTGAAGTTCGAGGAGGCGACGACGCCTAGCACCTGAACGCTTAAAACCGATTAAAGCAAACAATCGGCGTGAGGCTGACCCAGATTGCTATTAGCGTTGTGATCACGCTGATCGTCGCGGTGTTGCTGAGCCAGATCGTTCAGGGAAGCACTGATGGCGCCCTCACAAACATCAAAACCCTGCTATCAGGAACTCCCAAGGGATAGATGAACAAGCTGATAATAGTCGCTGTATCGGTCGCGATAGGACTTATAGCGGTAGGTTCGGTGTTCGGCATAACCCAGTCTGCGATAGATGGACCTGTACAGAGCTCGGTCAGCGGCATCATGGGCTTCGTGCAGATCTCCGCCGAGGGAGGCGTCAACACGGATTTACCGGAAGGAGGTGGTGGAGCTGGGTCTGATGGCGATAGTGGTTAGCCTCATGCTGGGAATAGTCGGCTTCATGGGCGCCTTCCCGATACTTCAGGACTCGACCAACATACTGACCGGCGGTAACTCGGAAAACCCCGAGCTCGTGGATGCGAAGAGGATTGTCAGCGGCGTCTGCGAGAGCGGCGGCGAGGACACGCTCTACGATCCGCCTTCCGGAGCCACTCTGGACTTCGACAAAAACAAGATATCCCTGGAGGGCGTTCCTGAGAGGAGGGGTGACACGACCATCAGCCTCGACGACGTGGAGTGCGAGGTCCAGGACAAGGATATCAAGGAGGGAGGATGGGAGGTCTACCGCGATGGAGAGGGCGAATCCGCCAAAGTGAAGTTCAGATGAAAGGCCAGAGCGTGATGGTGGTCAGGGCCCTGATAACTGTCACCTTTGCCATGATAATCGCGGTGATCGGCCTTAAACTGGTCAATACCGACCAGGCTGTTAGGGTAAAGACCATAGACGTTGCCTCCGCGAGGTTCGAGGGCGCTATATCTCTCACGTCCTCGCTTGATGGCGGGAGCACAGTCCAGATCGACATGGGAGACACCTACGTGGTCTCGAGGGACTCCGGTGACCGCTACATAAGGTACAAGACGCTGCCGATAGTCGGTCAGGGTCTCGGAAAGAGCAAAGTGAAAACCCCTGCCTCCTACGAGCTGGATTCCGATGAGATCAAATCCAGACATTTCTGCCTTGAAAAAGCCGGAAACGTGGTTGTAAAAGGTGGGAAGTGTTGAACGCGCAGAAGATAATGCCGATCATAATTGGAACGGCTTATCTTACCTCGCTGATGTTTTTCGCCTTCCAGGTCCAGTACGAGACGATCAAGGCGCAGTCTGCCACTTCGTCCGACTACATGAGAGGGGAGAAGCTCAAGATCGCGGGATCCATCGACTTGCTGGACAGAGGTCAGGAGTTCGGAGTCATCGACAGTAACGAGTATCCCGTCAGGAAGAGCGACGGCTACTGCGTCCTCGCAGACGGCGTGGTGGGGGGAGATACTCCGCTTGCCTACCGGATGCCGGAAGAGGGGTGCAAGGAGGTTCACAGGCCGGTCGAGGCCCCCTATGTAACTCCTGACGGATCGGAGATAAAATCGCTGGCGGTGGGTGGGAGAAAGTGAAGGGGGTGATGGGCCTGATAACGGTGGCGATCGCCTCAACGATAGTCTTCCTGATATTCATCGCGGGCATGTACTGGGCCGGAATCGGAGGTCTGCAGCAGGAGCTGTACCTCGAGATGGACTCCAGCACGAAGGAGTACGAGGCTGAAACCGCGCTCAACGCAGTACTCAGGATAGATGGCGTTAGGGACTACATAGGCAGTACCGGGGATCTAGATAACGGTGATGAAAGCCTGAAGAAAGTTCAGAACTATCTCAAAGACAACTACCAGGAGTGGAAGGTTGTAATTGAAAAAGGTCCGGAAATTCTTGAACAGCGTAATCCTGAGACGAGTTTTCCGGGCGGGACGGCGTCGACATACGTTGCTGCGCATGATGAAGACCCGGTAAAGATTACCGTGAAGGTGGGTGATAGGAAGTGAGAAAGGGCCAGCTCAAGGTCGCTTCAGTGCTTGTGGCAGTCTTTGTCGCTCCGGGTTTTCTTATAGGCATGCTGAAGCTCGAGGACATGGCTCGCAAGGAGATAGAGTACGCGTCAGGAGACTCTGAGACTGTCGCGGAGGCCAAGGTCGAGAAGGAGCTGCTGCCCGGCAAGCTCCGCCGCGAGCTGAAGTACTCCCGCAACATAGTCGCGACCGGATCGAGCCTGAGCTGGGATTCAGTTCCATCGAGGTCGTCGATACGCGGCTCGTACGCATCCCGCATAGAATCTGAGCTGAAGACCCAGAGATTCGTGAAGGGCTGCCAGGGTCCTGACGTGTCTAGCGTCAGTATTAACGGAGGTATCAAGGCATCTACATCCGGCTCCGTGAAATGTCAGGACCAGTTCATAAGCGTGAGCGTTCCAGCATCTTTCGAGGTTTCAGCTCCCAAGGCCGGCTTCCTGTCTGTTGCCTACGAGGCGAGAGACGTAGCAGGTGACTCGCTGAACGCGGATCTGGGAGAGGTGACTGCTTCCGGTTCGGCGGATTCGGACTGCGTTGAAGAGAGAGAAGATGCCGATACTGACTCCGTGA
>JBDGRC010000023.1:0-18324 GCA_042218495.1 Candidatus Nanohaloarchaea archaeon
TCCTGTCCGGTTTATTCACTGCCGACGGATCAGTCCAGGGATCGACCGAGAAAGGGGTCCAGGTAAGACTTTCAAGCTCTGATCTGGACCTCCTCAAGCAGGTGCAACAGCTACTGCTCAACTTCGGTATATACTCCAAGATCTACGAGAACCGCAGAGATAAGGGCAAAAGAGAAATGCCTGACGGCAAAGGAGGAACCAAGGAGTATGAAGTTAGAGCCCAGCACGATCTGGCAATAGCGAAGGGAGAGATCATCAAGTTCCGGGAAGAGATAGGGTTCCTGGTGGATGAAAAATCCCAGAAGCTTGACGAGAAGCTTTCCCAGTACGAGAGAGGCCCTTACTCTCAGAAAAGACTGGCAACTGTTGAAAAAGTCGAGAAGGACGGACATGAAGATGTCTACGATCTTACAGAGCCGGACACGAGCTCATTCGTTGCCAACGGGCTTGTAGTTCACAACTGCGGCGAGCAACCGTTGGAGAACTACGAGGCCTGCAACCTGGGCCACGTCAACTTGAGTTTAATGGTCGAGAACAGGAAGGACGGCGCGGCTCTACAGTTCGACGACTGGAAGAGCGAGAACGAGATCGAGTACGAGAGCGAAGAAGAACTTGACGCAGCGATGGAGAAGTACCTGAAGGAGGCGCTAAAGATGGACGAGCTGGAGCGGGTCGCCAAGGTCGGCACCCGGTTCCTCGACAACGTTGTCACGATGTCCGACTTCCCGCTCCAGGAGATCGAGGACAAGGTCTCGTCAATGAGAAAGGTAGGTCTAGGGCTGATGGGATTCCACCAGATGCTCATCCAGCTCGGAATCCGTTACGGAAGCGAGGAGTCGATCGCCGCCGCGAGAGAAATTCAGAGGCTCCTCACCAGGTTTTCCGTCGAGGAGAGCCACGAGCTCGCCGAGGCAAGAGGTGCTTTCGACGAGTGGGAGGACTCCAAATGGGCTGACCCGACCGAGTACCCGGAGTGGTTCAGGAAGTACTCCGGTGGCTACGAAGCTGAAGAGTTCGAGGACGGTCTGAAGCTCCGCAACCACAACACGACGACGATCGCGCCGACGGGCTGCGTCAAGGAGGACACTCTGATCTCGACTGAAGACGGTCTTGAGGAAATAAGTGATTTCCAGGGAACTCGAATAAACCAGAAATGGAGCGAAACTTCCACAACTGAGGTCAAGTCGGACGAAGGAACAGTTGAAGCGACACGACACTTCGACAACGGCAGGGTTGATGTCCAAAAGATTAAGACAGAAGAAGGATTCGAAGTAACTGCTACGCCCGACCACAAGTTCCGCGTAGTGGACTCCAACGGCAACTATGCCTGGAGAGAGACCCAGAAGATCAAAGATGGAGATAGAGTGGTTCTTCAGAGAGGCACTATGGAAACCGAAATTGTGGAGACGGAGCTTGATACCTCCGAGAGGGAGAACTTCTACCGCAACACCGACGAAAAGCTAGAGCTCCCATCCCGAATAAGTGAGAACCTCGCAGAGTTCCTCGGCTATTTCATGGGTGACGGATACGTTCACGAAGAAGTAGGAGTTAAGCTCGTTGTAGACGCACGGCAGGAAGAGCTCGAGAAACACCTGAAAGAGCTTGGAGAGAAAGTCTTCGGAGTAAGACCGACGGTAGAAGACCGAGACTCCAGGAAGATGCTTGCCTTCGGAGGGAGACACCTGCCGCGGTACTTCGAGGACAACGGGTGGAAGAAGGAATCCGGAAACGAGGGAGAAGGCGCCGCCTCTGCCTTCATTCCCGAACAGGTGCTTTCCAGCGGACAGAGACCGGCCAAGGCCTTCCTCAGGGGTCTGTTCGAGGCCGATGGCACTTGCCCACGCAAGGTTGAGCTTTCGACAGTATCGGAACATCTAGCGCGACAGGTGCAGAACCTCCTTCTCTCACTGGGAGTGGTCTTCAAAAGAGAAGCACTGGAGGCGGAGAAACTCGGTGAAAACCACAAGGGAGACAGAGATCGACACATAGTCCGAGGCCTTAACAGGAGGGAAGACAAGCTGTTCCTGGAAGACATAGGCTTTATCACCAAGACGCCTGACCAGGAGATCGAACTGACGTCTCGATCCTACAGGAAAGACGACTTCCCATCCGTCATGGTCGAGGAGCTGACAGGTGCTGAGGGATTCGATGAGCTTGACCAGTCCCTGAAGCATAAGGTTAGACAGTCACGCTACCAGTCTCTGACCAAGAAGACTGCCGAAGAGGTGGTCGCAGAGGTAGAGACAGAGGATCTCAAAGTGAAGAAGTTCATAGAGAACGACTTCTTCCTTGGGACGGTTGAGTCGAAGCAGGAAGGGGTAGCAAGAACCCACGACCTTGAAATACCGGAGAACCACACATACGTAGCCAATGGGTTCATCACCCACAACACCACCAGTATGATCGGAAACACGTCTGGAGGCTGTGAGCCGATCTACCAGGTCGCCTACTTCAAGAACGTCGCCAAGGACATCCAGGGAGAGGACATGCTGGTCGAGTTCGACGACTACTTCCTCAAGGCGCTTAGAGCCAACGATGTAGACGTGGAACGGGTCAAGGCGGAGGTGGAAGACCTGATGGAGAACAACGAGTGGGAGGGCGTCCAGTCTCTCGACGATGAAGTCCTTCCGCCACGTGTGAAACAGATCTTCGTTACGTCCGGCGACATCACCGCGGAAGAGCACGTTGACATCCAGGCAGCGTTCCAGGAGTACAACCACTCCGGTATCTCGAAGACGATCAACTTCGATCACTCCGCTACGAAGGAGGACGTCCGTGAGGCGTACATGCGCGCCTACGAGAAGGGAGTCAAGGGAATGACAGTTTACAGGGACGGAACACGGGATGTCCAGGTCATGCAGCAGAACAAGGAGAACACGCTGACCGACATGGACAAGGTCGACGCTCTCGCCGAAATCGCGGACGACTTTGACTCCAAGGAAGAGCTTCTCCACAGCGACGAGCTTAAGGAGGCGCTCGGCCTGGAGGAGGCCCGGATCGAGGTCGGGAAATCCGAAGATGGCCTCGAGCAGGAGGTGACGCAGGAAGGCATCGAGGCGTCGTCAGCCGGTCCCGGAGATCATACCTCAATGGGCGGCTCCAGCGGCGTGAAGGAGAGGCCAAAGGTCGCCAAAGGCACTACACAGGAGATCGAGACGGCCTATGGAGACCTCTTCGTCACAATAAATGACTCCGAGGATAACGGACCGTTCGAAGTATTCGCAAACCTCGGAAAAAGCGGAGGTTACACGCAGTCGTTCACGCAGGCGCTCGGCAGGATGACCTCGCTGGCGCTCAGAAGCGGAGCAACCGGAAAGGACGTCATCAAGCAGCTGGATGACATTAGGTCTCCTCAGATAGCGTGGGATGAAGGCACCCAGATCCATTCCGTCCCGGACGCAATCGCAGAGGCAATGAAACGCCACATAAGCCAGCATGACGGAAGCCAGCAGACCTTCGACCGGTTTGACTCTGGCAACGACACCAGGAACGTGGGGAAGACCGAGAAGGAGGAGCAGGCTGACGCCGCGGCCATCGTGGCCGACGGTGACAATCCCGAGTGTCCGGAGTGTGGAGGGATGCTCGAGCTGAGCGAAGGCTGCCAGAAATGTCCCTCCTGTGGCTGGAGCAAGTGCTGACTCCGTCAGCGACCGCTCCTCCCTTTCCATCAACTTTTTTTAATCGCCGGACAAGTCTAAGTGTGATATCAGACGTAGAACAGGTTCCGGAGTCCGACCTATTGATTCAGAGCGACAGGAAGCTACTGGTATTCTTGCTCCTGGATGTCAAGAAGGGAACGGATATAGAAATGTTTCTGGACTCGAGGGATGATATGAAGGAGTTCTGCGAGTTTCTAGAGGACCGGGGAATCGAGTATCATGTCGAAGAGGAAGTCGATAACACAAAAGCCGGTAAGCTTCTGGAGCTGGTGGATGAAGAGAGGGAGACGAGTCTGACGGATAGGGACTTTCCCTGCAGGTTCTTCATGACCAGGGAAAGGGAGGCGCTGCAGAGGTACGTGCGCCACATGGAAGGATGGAGAAGATTCCAATTCAAGTTAAGGCCGACCGGCAGATACCACAGGGACGCCGGAAGATTCTACGGCTACCCTGAGGAAGACATTGAGGCGTTCCTGGCGAGCAGGAACAGTTTCACGAACAGGATAAAACGAGCTCTCTCGACTTCCAAGGAGCCCGGCGTGATTGACCAGACGGAGGCTGTCGAAAAGCACGGGCAGGAACTTTCGGAACGCGACAGGAACACGTTCGTCTCATTCACGGATCATCTGATAGCAGACACTAGAGAATCTTTTGAGAGGCAGCTAGAGGCGGTGCTGGAGCGCAGGAAGGCTATGGAGGACGCGGGAATTGATCCAGACAGGTTCATCGACCAGGGTTTTCAAGACCTTTAGTCGGGATTACCGGACCGTAACCTTTCACGACTTAAGTCGGCAACGATCAATTGGAGACATGAAGGTAGCTATTACGGGGGTCACGGGCACCGTTGGAACAGCCACTGCGGAGAAGCTGAAGAGACGCGGACACAGTATAGTGGGGCTTGGAAGAAGCTTTGACGACAGACACCACGAGAACCTTGATAGATGTGTGGAAGCGGACCTGACTACCGAGGAAGGGAGAGGTTCCGCCAGAAAGGCTTTTGACGACGTGGATGCCGTTTTCCACCTGGCGTGGAACATCCCGGTCGAGAACTTCGACACTGACGAGAAATGGGAGGGCAACATGGTAATGTACGAGAACGTCGTTCAGGCAGCGGCCGAGGCGGACGTCAAGATATTCATAAATGGATCCTCTATCCACGCAGGAACAGGTGATATACCCGCTTATACCGCAGAAGCAAGCCTTGAGGAAACCCCGGAGCCTTACAGGAGTTCTATAGACCCCGACAGCGACTACAGGCTGAAGGAGGAAAAACCCGAAGAGCTGCTTTCTCCTATGAGAAACGAGCCTGACAGTCCCTACGGCGAGTCCAAGATCGAGACCGAGCAAATGCTCCGGGAGGCGGTCGATAACGATAGGTTCCCCGTCGGAGTCAGTCTCAGGATCGGAGGAATCAATTCCGAGGATGAGCCGCGGATGGAGGGCGAGCCCTACTTCGGAAGCCTGTACCTCAGCCACAGGACGATCTGCCGGATACTCGAGGCCATAATATCATCGGAGAACAGAGGATACCACCAGCTTTACGCCGTGTCCGACAACCCTGGAAGAATATTCTCCCTGCAGAACGATATCGGCTGGGATCCCGAGCCCAGAGAAAGATAATGTTCGAGTATCGTCAAACAGTTACCGGCCATTTTTAATACAGTATCCACGGATCGTCTGATATGAGGAAGCTGGCGCTGGCCCTGAGCATGTTGACACTGACCGCTGCTTCGGCGGCCCTGGCAGGGTACAACGGCTCTGGCGGCGGACCGCACATAGCCGGCGAAGGCGAGGGCGACGCTCGAACAGAGGTGAACTTCTCCGCAGACATAGTTCGGATTACTGGTAATATAACCGATGAGAGAGTCTACAACATTTCAAGAACCGAAAATACCACGAGATTCAGCGGTTCGATCCGTGCCCCGAACCCGTGCCAGAGATTGAATTCCTCGGCGTCCTTAAACGGCAGTAAGCTTGTCGTGGAGCTCGAGACGGTCGGCAAGTCAGGCATCTGTACGACACAACTGGCAATGGTTAACTACAGGGCAGAAGCTTCGGGAGAGATCGAAGAGATCCGGGTATTCCACGGAAAATCGCAGGCTGAAGTCATAAACGTCACGGCACTCGAGCAAAGGACATCGGAGCCGGAGGAGGACAACGGCTTCATGAGGTTGTTGATGAACTTCTTCTCGGGACTCATCTAGCTGGACGAAACTATCTCTATAACGTCTTCATGGGAGAGAACGTGGTCGGCCCCTATCTGCCTGTCTTCCCGCACGTCTACGGCGTTGATGAACCCGTCTCCGAGGTCGCTGTGTATCTCGTAGGCGAAATCTTCCGCGGTCGATCCTTCCGGAATCAGAAAGCAGTCGGGCAGTATGTTGCCGTGCTCATCGCCCAGGCCGTCTGATCCTCCGGGAAAGACTGCCATCACCCCCAGCTCGTCGAAGAGTGCGGTCTCGAGAGAGCGCTGGACGCCGGTACCTCCGAACTCGTCAATGAAATTACGTATCCTCTCCAGGCCCGCCTCCTGCTCCTCCGAAAGGTCGCCTTTAATAGTGAATGATTCGCTTCCGGGCCGGTAGTCGATCGATCCATCCTGCTCCGCCTTTTTCAGGGCTTTCTCGGCGTGCGCCGAGCAAGGTACGATCGTGAGATCATCGTACTCGGGGTCGTCACGTACCTTCTCGAGGTTTTCCTCCGCCTTCTCCATGTCCATCTTGTTCGCGGCCACAATCATCGGCTTGGTTTCCTTCCTTATCGACCGGGCTAGCTCCAGCCGATCCTCACTGCTCCAACCCCCTGGTTCGAGCCCGAGGTCTTCCGAGAGAATCAGCTGTTTCAGCCTGTTTTTCCCTATCTTGAATGCTGACATCTGTTCTGCGAGCTCCTCCTCGAGCTTGACCTGTTTCTGGCGTCTCTTGGACTCGAAGCGGTCGATCCCTTTCTCGAGTATGTCGAGATACCATCTGTCGAGTTCGTCTTTAAGGAAGTCGATGTCTTTTCTCGGATCGTGGTCCTCCGTAGGCTCGCCCTCGATGTCTGTTTTGCCCGAGAAGTCGACAATATGTATCAGTACGTCGGCCTCGTTAAGGTCGGTCAGGAACTTGTTTCCGAGACCCTTTCCTTCATGTGCTCCGGGTATCAGTCCTGCGACATCCACGAGCTTTATCGGGACGAACCGCTCTCCATCCTCGCAGAAGCCGTGGCGCGGATCACATTCCTCGTTGAAGTCAGGAGCAGCGCAGCTCACGCGAACGTAAGCCTCTCCCACCGACGGTTCGATCGTCGTGAACGGATAGTTTCCTTCATCCACGTCGTTCATCGTCGCTGCGTTAAAGAAAGTGGACTTTCCGACCGACGGCTTCCCTACCAGACCGATCTTGTAAGGCATTGTCCCATCACTGTCTGTAAGTTTTTTTGTATGGCTGCTATCACAAATAAAAATCTGTTACTGTAGAATAACATATAATGGAGTACGAAGAAAATAGGTCAGAGTATGGTGTTCGACGGCTGGATTATGAAGAACCCATCGACTTCAGAGACTTGGGGCCGACTCGGGGCAACACGGAGGGGTACCTGCGCTCAACGATAGGCGAAGGTAAGGTTGGATGCCTCCTAAAATACCTGGAAAACGGAGGACTTCAGGAAGCTCTGGACGAGGTATACGGGTCAAGAAGGTCCAAAGTTATTAAAGCAAGCCAGATAGCGGAAAATTCCAAAATCGAAAATAAAAAGAGTCTTGGTAGGGCCTTTAAAGCTCTGGCTGAGATCAGAGGTTCAAAAGTCAATACCTGGTCGGACACGACTTCTGCCTACAGATACGTATTCCCCGATAATAGAGAGATGTTAGAATCTAGCCTCGAGAACCTCAAGAACCGCCTGTCAGAACAAGAGAATTAAGATTTCTCGTTTAGTATTTGGTGTGAGGAAACTCAGACTTCCGGGTCGAGACGTTCAGAAGCCGAAGCTGAGCGAGAAGGATTACAGGCTGATAGAGGACCTGGGGATTTCCGAGCTAAAGTCCCAGGCAGAGGAAATTGTGGAGTCGAGGATCGAAGAAGACAGAGACGTTCCTGCAGCCGGCAACCCGATCTACAAGGCGATGCACGCCTGCCGGGCAATTTCCCGCGAGGAACTATCTCGCTCTCATAGAATACCGGATACCGGCGAACTGCCGGACAGGCACAGGAAAGCTTTGGTCAACCTGCTGATGAGGTGGATAATCAGGGAGTACAACTTTCTCGAAAAAGAGAAGGAGGAGCAGAGCCAGCTCTGGGGTTACTGAGCCAGCTCCTCTACCACGCCCGAGAGTTCAACCTGTATTTCATCTCCGGTTTCCATGTTCTTTACCGTGACTTCCTCCTTTTCCAGGTCTCGCTCTCCGACGATCACCGCTTTTTCCGCGCCGATCTTATCGGCGTACTCCAGCTGGTCGCCGAAGCCTCTTGACGCGAGGTCGGTCTCAGCGGTGATACCTTCCGACCTCAGATCGGTGGCGATGTCGAGAGCTGTCTCCCTGACGGAGTCGGAGACCGTCAGGACGTACACGTCGGTGCCGACATCCTCCAGCGGATACCTTTCCTCCTCCTTCAGGAGCTCGATGACCGGCGAGTACCCGAACGCGAAGCCGACCGCGGGTACTTCCCTCTCTCCGTACTCTCCGACGAGTTCGTCGTACCGGCCGCCTCCGAAGAGGGCGCGGAGCTCTCCCTCCGAGTCAAACGCCTCGAAGACGAGTCCCGTGTAGTACGCCAGACCTCGGACGATTGAGAGGTCGAAACGCACCATGTCAGCGACGCCGAACGCCTCCAGCGCGTCGGATAGGTCTTCCATCCTCTCGACGCGCTCTTGGATGTCTTCCGGCGCCTTATCACGCAGCTCGTCCATCTGGTCGGCGATAGGACCTGAGATGTCGGTCAGTTCGTCGACCCGCTCTGCCTCTTCACGGTCGAGTCCACGCTCCTCGAGGTCCTCAAGAAACTCGTCCCTGGTAAGCTTCTCCTTATCATCGACTACCTTCATCGCTTCCTCCGTCTTCTCAATTCCATGGAACTCGAGAATGGATTCGAGGAGGGAGCGGTCGTTGAGCAGGAACTTAACACGATCATCGAGATCGAGCTTCCTGAAGATGGTCGCGGCACACGCGATCACCTCGGCATCCGCCTCCACGCTCTCGATTCCAAATATATCGATATCGCCCTGGTAGAACTCCCGGTCGCGGCCTTTCGTGACGTCCTCGTACCTCCAGCGCTTCGAGGTGTTGTACCACTTGATCGGTGTCTTGAGGTCCTTGCGCTTCTGGACGAGGCGAGCGCGTGTCGGCGTCTGCTCCGGCACCAGTGTTACTTCGGTGCCGCCTTTATCGGTGAAGGCATACATCTCGTCTGTGACGCTGTCTTCCTCTTTCTCCGTCCAGAGCTCCTGTCTCTCGATGCTGGGAGGATCGATCTCCCGGAAGCCGAACTCCTCCGCGGTCTCCTCTACGACCTCGATCAACCTTTTGATGGTAGCGAACTCCTCCGGGTACCGGTCGTAGACACCTTTCAGCGACTCCAGTTCGATGCTCATCTGGTTCCACCCATTCTCTTTTCCACCGATCTCCTGTGTGCTGGAAGCGACTCTATCTCTGCCATGTTTGTAGCATCCTGGCCGATCTGTTTTAACGATTCGGGGGTCTGACGCTCCCAGGCTATCATCTTGACGAAGTCCCTGACCGAAAGCCCGCCGCGGTACCTCGCGGCTCCGCCCGTAGGCAGAACGTGGTTTGTGCCGGTTGTGTAGTCTCCCAGAGCTTCCACGCTTCTCGATCCTACGAAGACTGTGCCCGCGTTCCTGACTTTATCGACAGCGTCTTCTGGATCTTCCAGCATCAGCTCTAGGTGCTCGGGACTGTGCCGGTTGGCGATCTCCATCGCTTCCTGCCTGTCCTCGGCCAGAAATATCGCACCGTTCTGCTCGAGAGCCTCCCTGGCGGTGTTGGAAGTCGGAAGATCTTCTAGCTGACTTTCAAGCTCATCCTCCACCCTTCCAACCTCGTCTTCTTCCATCGTAACCAGGACAGCGGACGAATCGGTGTCATGCTCCGCTTGGGCGAGCATGTCGGCGGCTACAAGCTCGGGATTCGACCCGTCCGATACTATTAGAACCTCCGATGGCCCTGCCAGGAAGTCAATTCCGACGTCGCCGTAGAGGATCTTCTTCGCAGCTGTCACGTACCTGTTTCCGGGACCTACGATCTTCTCGACTTCCGGCACATCTCCGGCGCCGTAAGCCAAGGCCGCGAGGGCCTGTGCTCCCCCGATCTTGTAGATGCGATCGGCTCCAGCCATCTCCGCAGCGGCAACAGTGTAAGGGTTCACATCGCCGTTCTCATCCGGCGGGGTGCAGACGACCACCTGCTCCACACCGGCGATCTTAGCCGGTATCACCGTCATCAGAGCCGAAGACGGTAGAGGATAACGTCCTCCAGGGACGTAGCACCCCGCGGCGTCGACAGGAACTGCTTTCTCACCGGCAGTGAATCCGGCTTCAAAGTCCCTGCTCCATCCTTCAGGCTTCTGCCCTCTGTGGAAGTCTTCGATGCGTTCGATGGAGTTCCTGATCGACATCTTCTCCTCTTCAGACAGCGAATCAATCGCTTCTTCCTTCTCGTTGTCCTCTACTTCGAAGTCCTCGATTTCGACGCCGTCGAACTTCTCCGTGTACTTCCTGACCGCGGAAACTCCTTCATCTCTCACCTCGTGGATCACAGGCCTGATCTGCGCTACTGTTTCTTCCAGATTTTGGCGTCTTTTATCTTCAAACCAGCTCTTTTGTTTCTCAAGCTTCATTGTGACGAATCAGTATTCCTCAGCCTCGGGATTAAGCGAAAAAACACCCCTGGTCTTGACTCTTGTTCTGAAGTCTTCATAACGGTCCCTGACGCCCTCGTTTTCTACAGGTTCCAGCTTCAGTAGGGAGGAGGAGTAGGCCTCCTTTATGTTCAATCCTTTTTCCCTGGCAGTAGTTCCTGTATCGACTATGTAGCATACACCAACAGAATCGCGTCTCGACACCTGCTGATAGTGGGTGGATATTGTGCTTTCCCATCTCCTGATTGCCGGTCCGTCGATCAGACTTGCCACATCCTCTTCGTCTTCAACCTGATCGACATAGATGGAATTTTCTACCACTCTCTCCAGGGAGTGTACCGCGTACCCCTCACCTTGGATTAGATTGCCTACCGTATTCATCATATTGTCAGGCACCAGAACTCGATCTACATCTTCCTCTCCATCGCTGAGGATCGCCCAGGAGACCTCGCTTCCCTCGACCTCTCCTGTCGGCAGATATCCTTCCTCTTCCGCGGCTTGAAATGCGGCCTCCTGGAGGCTGTCGGCTCCGTTCAGGCATTCCGGGATCTGGTCGCTGTTGGCGTATATCCTGTCGTAGTCGCCCTCGAAGAGTTCCCTGTCGTTTCTGCCGGATATTCTGGTCTCGCCGACAGTTATTGAATCAAAGTAAGCCCTTGGATCATCCTCTTGGAAGTCTGTCACGGATTCGAGCTGCGCCGTGACCTCGCGGTAAAGTTGCTCAGCGTCTTTATCCTGAGGGTCCGGGAGATCAATTCCTGCCATTCTGGCGGCCTCGATCTCCTTTCTCAGTCTTTCCTCCGAATCCTCTATCTTATCCTCCCTGTCCAGCTCCTTGCCCGGACCGTTGGAGAGGAAAGCGGAGATGCCCAGTCTGACGCTCTCCTCTTCCGAGAGATCAAGGTTTTTTCTCTCCGCGCCAAGCGCACGTTTCAGCGGCCTTCCCTTCTCCGACACGGAGACGGTCTCTGCCCGCGTCATCGTCCCAAACCTCCGGATTCCCTCCTCAAAACAGGGAGAACGTTGCTTGAATTAAAGCATGAACATTGCGAGGTGATGAACACACCCACCCTGTCGGGAAGGTGTAAAGTTAGAACTCAAGCTGTCGGATGGATTTTCAGTCTGTCGAACGGAACCGGATGTGAACGCATCCACCTTTCATTGAATTAACTAATTAGGTGGGGACAATCTTTTTAAAACATTACTGCCGAAAACCGGACTGATTTCGAGGCTGACCCTGAATACCTTTTTGAACTGAACCGATAATACAGTGTAATATGGCATTTGTCTGCGTCGATGTCGGCGGCACCAACACCCTGATAGGGGTTGGAAACGGAGAGTTCGAAATAAAGGACAGGCTGAAGACGAAGGAGTTCCTGTCTGATCCTCAAGAAAGGATTCGAGACATAATCAGATCTTCAAGCCACTCGGATTCGGAAGTAGAGAAGTTGGCTGTCGCCGTCGCCGGACCCATGGACCGTGAAAAGGGTGTTTTCTACCCTCCTAACATACAAGAGATGGATGAGGTCCAGATCGTCGAGCCGATGGAAGCTTTAGGCGATGTTACAATATTGAACGACTGCACGTCGGCTGTAGCCGGCGAGTACTTCTATGGAGAGAAGAAGTGCGACAACATGGTTTATCTGACTATCTCTTCAGGAATAGGCACGGGAGCGGTCGTGGACGGAGAAATTGTCGAGGGATGGAACGGCAACGCAGGAGAAGTGGGCCACATAATCGTGGGCACGGAAGGAGTCACCTGTGGCTGTGGCGGAACAGATCACTGGGAGGCATACTGTTCCGGCGAAGGAATGCCGGAGATGGCAAGAGAGGTCTTCGGCGAGGATTACGAGAGCTCGATCGAGATCTTCAGGGCCAGCGAAGACGGTGAGAGTTCCGCGGAGAAGGTGATTGAGAAAATGCAGGAGTGCAATTCAGCCGGTTTTGCCAACGTAGTGAACGTCTTCAACCCGGAGGTGATCTGGATTGGCGGTGCTGTAGCCCTCAACCACTTCAGCACTGTAGTTGAAGAAACTCTGGAGGAGGCAGGAAGACAGACCGCGAACGAGATGCCGGAGTTCAGAAAATGCTCGCTGGAAGACGAAGCTGTGATACACGGTCTCAGGGCCGCGTGCAACGGGATGTTTGAGGTCTAGATCTACTCGTCATTTACCTCGGCAACGTCACCCAGAGTAGCTGATCTGTCATCCGAGCCCGTTTCAGACCTTATATTGTCTACCTCGGGGGTCACGTATAGGTCAACTCCAAGCTCTGCCGCCAGTTTCTTTCCGAGCTTATCGTCAGGCTTCAGCTTTTTCCTCTCTATCTTGCTGATCCGAGACTCCTTCTCATTGACGTTCTCGGCGAGCTCGGACTGTTCCAGTCCTTCTCTTTCCCGTGCCTTCTTGATACGATCGCCGTAGTCCGGCGCCAGAGTCTTACCCGATCCTCCTGAACTTCGTCCGCTGGAACGGCTCGACCTCTTCATAGTTTTGCTTGAGCTCTGAACGCTCTTCCCGACGTCGCTGCAGTCTTCACAGACCTTCAGCTTTGTTCCCTCGGTCTTGATCTTGGTCAGGCTGTCCTGGTCCTCTCCGCACAGTTCGCACGATGCCATGTATTGATCCTCTATCAACACATTGACGAGTTAATGACTTTAAAATGTCATTTTCCGAGTTGTGACATCATATAGCCATAGGCGAAGGCAACTCCTGCGACTGCGATTAGCCCAATTCCCGCGATCAGAACGATCAACTCGGGTTCCGGAACAATCGATCCTATGGAGGCAGCCTCCGCCGACATCGAACCTGCGGAATCAGCGGCTTTCTCGGAGAGCTGATAGGACCCGGCGGACTGGCGTGCCACATCTGCAGAAGCAAGACTAGTCCCTCCAGCGACTCCGAAAACGGATCCACCCCCAAGCACCAGAGCGCTGAAGCCCGTTGCCAGAGAGAACCTTACCTTCCTCTTTCTGCCATCAAGAATCGTCCTGGCCTTCCTGGTCGGCTCGTACTCCACTCTTCTTCTCCCTTCTTCGTCGGTTTTATCAAGAAGCCCGGCGCTCTCCAGTTTCTCCAGGTGTGACGACACCGTTGACTTAGCTTTACCCACTTCGTCGCTGATATCGGTGGTGGTTCTGTTGCCATCCATTGCCGCGGACAGTATTTCGATTCTCGTGGGCGATGAAAGAGCCCTGAAAACAGCGAGATCTATCTTCATGAGTCACTCCTTGACGCGGAGCTTTACAAGACTCCACGGAACGTTCGAGATTTGACGAACAGCACCCCCGACGGTTTTCAACGGATACTCCAAACCAGGCGTATGATGGATTACACCCAGCTTTCAGACAGTATCGAGAGAAAACACGTCGTAGCCCTGGCTTTGGTGATGCTGACGGGAGGGATAGGAGCAATTCACACGGTATTCCAGGGAACAAACACTGGAGGGGCGCAGAGCGTACGGTACGCCGGCGCCGGCGGAGCAGCAGACCTGGGAGTCTCAGCAAGCCACAGAACAGCGGAGGCCTCCAGGGAAAGCCCATCATCGGAGCGAAAGCGAATCAGGACGGTTGATATTCGGTTCGAGGTCACTGATCCTTCCAGTGCAGCAGAGCTAACCGAAAAGAGAGCCAGAGAGTTTGGAGGATACGTGACGGATACAAGCTTCTCTAGAGATGATGGAGTCCAGACAGGCGTGACTGCCAGAATTCCGTCCGGTAACCTCTCTGACTTTACCTCGGACCTGGAATCAGAGGGATGGAGGCTGGAGAGAAAGGACGTGAACATAAGAGACGTCACCGAAAGATACACGGAGCTGGAGCTAGAACTCAAAAACAAGCGCAGCGAGATGGCGCGTCTGGAGGAGCTCCAGCGCTCCGCAAACTCGACAGAGTCCCTGATCAAGATACAGGAGCGGATGAGCGAGCTGAGAAGCAGGATACAGTACCTGGAAAACGAGCTGGAGAATATAGATCGCAGGGTAGAGTACGTAGAGGTCAGGATAGATTTCACGGAGCCAAGACCCATAACAGCAGAGTTTAAGGCTATGGATTCTTTAAGAGACTCGTACATGGCTGTTTTTACAAGCCTGCGCTGGATGGTCGTAGGTACCGGTTACATTCTGCCGTTTGGGCTGGTCTACGGTCTCTACAGGCTTCTGAAGCGATTAAGGGAGAGGAGAGATTAAGCTCTCTACCTCCTTTTTTATCTATTTTTAGGACCTATGGTCAGTACAACCACTTCAAACCGGTGTTTTTCGGGGGTAAGCCCACTAAGTATAAAAAAGGGCAAAGAGAATGGCTCTATGGTGAACACACCATGGTAGACGTTCTGAAGAAGTCTGGCGTACGTGAAGCCGCTGACGGAGTCAACGTTGGCTCCGATTTCTACGAAGCTCTCGACGAGAGAGTCAAGGATATGATCTCCAGAGCAGTAGAAAGAGCGGATGAGAACGGACGCAGGACTGTAAAGGCAAGAGACGTGTAAGCTGCCGCCGCAAAGGCGCGACAGCCCCATTTCTTTATTTTTGTTTCACAGTTCTTCGTTTCTTCGTTCCCGTTCCTTCAGCTCCAGTTCAACCTGCTCAAGAGCCTCCCTCAGCTTCTCTACAGTTTCCAGACTCTCGATCGGTAGCCTTCCGAGGTCGCCCTCGTTTATCTCGATCACGGCCTTTTGCCCGTCGAAAACCGTTGAGAACTCTAGCAATTCGTAAGGTCCTGTCTCGAAGTCGTGGAGAAGTTCTGTCATAAATAATAGTTACCAGGGAACGTTAAATTTGTTCCCTGACCATCGACTTTACTTCCTCAAGTGTCCGATCGGCATCCCTACTTGACGATGACTCCACTTTCACCCTGACAACGGGAGAAGAACCGGACGGCCGAACCAAAACAGAGGAATCTCCCGCGGAGAACTTCACTCCGTCCCTGTCCGAGATTAGATCGTAGCTCCCCCTGACCTCTTCCTGAACCTTCTCCATTACCTCACCTTTCTTCTCTGTATCGATGTTCGACTTCGCGATGTGCAGATCGGGAAGCGATTCAGCCAGGTCGCGGAGATTTAGAACTGCCAGTAGGGCAGCCGCGGCGGTACCAGAGTTGTAGGCTACAAAGTCCGTGAAGCAGTAGTGGCCGTTAGGCTCGCCAGACAGAGATACGTCCTCCTCCAGTGTCCGGTCGATCACGAAGGGGTCTCCGACCCGCGTGAAGTGGACCCCCTCAGCGAATCTTTCGAGTGCGCTAGAGCTGTCGATCGATGCCACCAGGTCACCTTCGAAGACCTGTGCAAAGATGAAGAACAGATCGTCGCCGGAAACCCATTCACCGTCGTAGTAAGCGGCCACCCTGTCGCCGTCCATGTCGGTCGCCAGGCCTATGTCCGCGTCTTCCTCATTGACGCGTTCCGGCATGTCCTCCAGCACCTCAGGCTTCGGGTTGGGCGGATCATAATAGGGGCCTTCCTCCTCCTTCTCGTCTGCTACATCGACGACATCGACACCCAGCCGCTCCAGTATCTCGGGAAGGAGTTCTCTCGTCGCTCCACCGAGCGTGTCTACCACGACTTTCCGACCATCCACATCTTTGAATCCCTGGACGAACTCCTCGACGGCGTCTATGTACTCCTCGCGGGGACTCTCCAGCTCGGACTTCTCTCCGCTCCCTTCCGGGAACTCGTCCAGCCTGAAGTACTCCTCCACCCTATTCAGGTCCCTGTTCACGAAGCCGTTGCCTTCCGGATACATGAACTTGAAGCCGTTGAAGTCGAGCGGCATGTGCGAGGACGTTACCTGGACCGATACCAGCCTTCTTCTCGAGCCATGGAATGCTACAAGGTCGGTCGGACCGACTCCGGCGTCCACCACGTCTACGCCTGCCGATCTGACTCCTTCGACCATCTCCTCCTTCAGTGGTTCCGAACTCTTCTTGTTGTCCCTTCCGACAACCACCTCGGCTTCGAACCTGTCGTCCTCCAGAACAAGCTTTGCCAGGGATCTCCCGATTCTTCTCGCGAACTCCTCGTTCAGCTCTTCCGGATATTTTCCACGAACGTCGTACCTCTTGAAGATATCTTCTGCTCGCATAGTACCGTTTTCTAGCTCACGCTCTCTCACGAACCCGACCGCATCCTCCACCTGATGTGAATCACGGTCAAACAGCATCCCCATTACGTTCGTCATGTCGTGCTCTTCCTCCGAATCATCTATCAGGAGGTCTATACCCACGGAGTCCTTGGATTCCGTCTTAACGACCTCGATACGATCAAAGACTCTCTCAACTCCAGATGCTTCAATTTTGGCTCTCTGGAACCTTTCATGTCCTCTGGTGACCAGTACTAGCTCATGATTCTCCTTTAGATCCTCCAGAGCTCTGTAGTCATTGTATACGAACTCTCCTGCCTGTGTGACCCAGTCATACACCTCCTCCGGTTCAATCCCGCACACTCGGGCGTGTTTTTCGGGAGAGTAACAGCCATTATCGTCGTAGACGTCTTCTTCCACGTGATACAATCCGGTTTTCTCTTTCAGAGCAGAGTCAAAGCTGTCCGTGTCAAAGAGGACTCGGTCAAAGTCCACTCCGATCCTCACTCCTTCCTCACCTTCTCCTGGTCCACGTAAACCGTCTCTCCGTTTTGTACGTTCCGCTCAACGACGGTTCCCGGACCGATCTCTGCTTCGCTCCCGACCTGCACGCCGGGCATCAGGGAAACATTCACGCCAATATCCACCTCATCTCCTATGAACGCTCCAAGGCTGCTCTTTCCGCTCTCTTGCTCCCTCCCCTTGGCTATCAGGTCGGAGGCAATCTCCGGCCTATCACCGTCTCTTCTGAACTTCCTGTTGGCGGTAACCGTCTCAGCTCCTATCTTGGTTTCTTTACCCACGACGGAGTCGCCTATGTATCCCGAGTGGAGGGAGCTTCCGGGCTGAAAAACCGAGTTCTTTACCTCGGCGCCGGTCCCTATGACGACCCGTTCCTCCAGGGAAACATGATCGCGTACGAGGGCGTTGTTTCCAACCACAGCATCCCTGCCTATGTACGCGGGACCTTTCACTACGGCGTTCTCGAAGATCCTGGCTCCTTCCTCTACTATCACATCGCCCTCTATCACCGCTGTCTCGGCGACCTCGGCCCCGTCGGAGACTGCCTGACCCCTTTCGTCAAGGAGAGCTTCCACGAACTCGAACAGGTCCCACGGATACTTGATCGATATGGTCTCCTCATCGATGAATAGAACCGACGCGGGATCGCCGGATACCTTCCTGTCGAGAGCGTCCTCGAACTGGTACTCCCACTCCTCCACCGCATCGAGATGGCTGAAGAAGTCAGGGCTGAGGAGGTACATGCCGACTATCCGCCGGTTGCTGGGAGCTTCATCCGGATCGGGCTTCTCGGTGACGCCAACCGCCTTCCGCTCCTCGAGATCCAGGATTCCGTAGTCCTCCGGACTTTCAGTCTCACGGGAGACAAATGCGGTCTCGGACCCTTCCTGGCGGGCCTTCTCCACCAGTTCCTCGATTATGTGGGCCGAGGGAGCGTGGTACGGGTTCAGCACCAGAAACTTTTCGTCCAGAAGGTCGCGGGCCTGGTTCAGCGCGTGACCCATTCCTCTGGGCTCCTCCTGAACCCTGAAGCTTGCCTCTGCATCGACCTCGTCCTCGAACCTTTTCTCAGGCCCCTGTATGACCACGACATCGTCGATACCGATGTTCTGAAGCTCCTCGATCGTGTGCTCCACTATGGGCTTGCCCAGGAGCGATGTCAGCCCCTTGTGCCTGTTGTCGCTGATCGGTTTGAACCTGCTTGAGCTACCCGCCGC
>JBDGRC010000024.1:0-8774 GCA_042218495.1 Candidatus Nanohaloarchaea archaeon
CTAGGACATGAATCTTATCTCTCAAATTCCTTCTGTTTTCCATGGAGGAGATGACAACCTTAATCATGCATTAGCTCATCTTTCCTGGAAAGAAATGGCTATAATGACAGGAATCGTTTTAGGCATCTTTGTCTTGATACTGCTGGCTGCTCTTGTTACAGAATAAAGAGGGAAAAGATAGAGAAATTGAGTATCAGGCTAGTTTTATCCTGATGTTGTCTCCATCCCTGATTATGTAGTCTTCAGGGTTCTCCAGCGTTTCTCCATTAGCCTTAACTGTCAAATTGGCTGGTTCCCCGTTACAACTGGTTTTACCATAGATACTGTTTTCAGAGAACTCTGTTCCAAGACTGTCTAATACCCAGTCAAGTGTTGCCTGCTCCTTATTCTGTCTAACACCTTCCAAGTGGAAGCGGGTTTCTCCATGAGTGTGTGCAAGCATAGGTCCCCCCTGAGGAATACGATTTTCTCCACAGACCGAAATTTGGTAGCTTGCGTGCCAGTGAACAGGTTCGCCAACACCAATACTGGAATTAGTAACAGGTCTTGTATTATCGATAGTCTGTGCTGCAAGGAAACCTCCGCCAATAACCATTATTCCGAGAACTGCAGCTATCCCGCTGTACTTAATCTTCTGTTTACGATTATGCTTCTTAGTCTTTGTTTTCTGCTCTAATTTGTTCAATTCGCTTTTCTTGTCACTTTTATCGTGACTAGACATTTCATCTTCGTGTTCCTCTAACTCGTGCTCTAACTTTTCCTTCTTACTAGAGAAATTTTTGTCACAGTACCTGCAGTCGCTCATATCACATACTGATAGAAGTGTCTGCTTTATACTTTTCCCTCTTCCAGTACGGCTTCTTCAGTTCCAGTTAATTTACCAGATATACATCTGCTCTTTTTCCTTTAGTCTGTTCCTTAGATATGTCGTTTGCAAGTTATGGTTAAAAATAAAGAAATAGGTGACTTCAGAATGGTTAGTCGTCTGATTCTGAGCCATAGGCCCTTCCATTCTTTATTCAATCTGTCTAAATTATGAGGCCTATTGATTCTTAATGGATTTTTAGAACACTCTATTTCTCAAGATTTGGAGTTGATATATAAATCTGGTATTCTAGCTAGCTCTTGAACCGTTGGACTGGGCCTGTTTAGTGGGATTGGTTGGCTGAGGGTCCACTACTGTCCGTGTTCAATTATCCCAAAGCGTTTTTGAAACCCTTCTCCGCCAGACTCTAACAGAACCAAAACACGCATATACAGGCGTTAAAGGCGGAGAATCATGGGTTTCCAAGCACTCGAACAGACCAACAAGAAGCTGGCGCAGAATCCTGAATTGTCAGAGCACAACAAGTAAGTGCTCAACGACTTCTTCAGAAAGGCCAGAAGCGGTGGAGATGGAGATGCGACACTCTCGGACTACGCATCCAGGTTCAATAAGCTCGCAGAAGTGGTAGACTTTCCTCTAGACGACCCTGAACAACGGGATTTAGAACGGGTTGTCAACGCCTTCAATACCGATTCAATAAAGAAGAACAACGGTGAAACCTACTCTGGCTATAGTAAAGACAAGTTTTCGAAGACACTCTCAAAGTTCTACAACGGATTCATCAAGAAACAAGGCAAGGGATACAACCCAGATATTGACGGTCCTGAGCTTCTGGAAGACTTGGAAATAAACGCATCTACTTCCACAAAGGTAGATCCCGACCAACTACCCACACCAGATGAAGTGAGAAAAGTAGCGAACCACGCTAACAGCCTGAGAGACAAGGCCTTAATCCTGTTCGGATGGGCGACGGGCGGGCGAGTCGGAGAAATGTTCGTCACCGACTACGATAAAGATCCAATCCGCTGGGAGGACATAACCTTCCAGGAAGACAGGATGTGGGTCAAGATCAGCGAGGAAGGAAAGAACAATAGAGGGAAAAGCGAGGACGAAAGAGAAGTTCCTGTCAAGACTTCGATACCTGCCATCCGCGAGCTATGGGAGAGTATGGAAGTAGAAACCTTTGATCCTGTTTTCTCGAAACGAGACAGGACATACTACTGTCCTGAATGCGGGACAAAGACTACAAGCGAGGACAGGACCAGCTACGAGAAACGTGTCTACAAATGCCGAAGCGATGACTGTTCCTGGAAAGGCGGCAACGAGACAGTGGAGAAAAGACGAGAACCGTTAACCGATGATGCCGTAAGAAGAATACTAGAAAGATGCACAGAAAGAGCAGGTCTGACAGGAGAATTTACCACGAAACCGCATGACTTCTTTAGAAAAAGCCGGGCGATCTACAAGGCGCGAATAGGATATACAGAGCACCAGATGCGTGCATTCTTCGGCTGGAGCGAGACAAGCGATGCGCCAAAACACTACATAGAACTGACTCGTGAAGACCTTGAGAAAGCATTTGCAGAAGAACACGGCGAGGAAGTAGACTACGATAATGGCCACGATGAAGACGCCCTACGCCCGATTCAATGTGTCAAGTGCGACACCTTGAAATCTTCAACTAACGACATGTGCAAGGAGTGCGGAAATGCGCTCTCAGAGCAAGGAGAGAAACTGACAAGAGATTCGAGTTCACAGAGTCTTCAGGACTCTTTAGTGGATGTGCTGGCAAGGAGGTTGGCAGAAGAAGACCCTGCAGAAGATGTTGAAGAGATTGAGGATATGGTAGAGAACAAGTCTATTGTTGAACTTCTCCAAGAAGTAAGTTAACAGTATCAATGAGTCTGAGGTATCGTGTCCTTTTGATGACTCTTACCAACTGACTTAGAACAGTCTCTCAATGACACATCTCTAGACTCACAGCGTGACTGTTGTCGAGGACTTGGGACATGACTGCCAGATCTTCTCTTACACGGGATCGCTTCAGGGTTTCAACTTTCTTGGACACGGACTGTATAGTTGATGAGTTTAGTTAGCAACAATCTATGTTGAAATCTGGCTCAACCAGTTAAATTTCAAAGAATTTTATAGGATAGAGTTCTAACTTTCCAGTTATGCCCGGAGCAATCTTCCTAGCAGGCGACACAGTGGAACTCAGAACTATAGAGGAAGAGGACTACGAGAGGCTGCGCCATTTCGTGAATCACTACGATGTCAGGCGATTCATCGGGATAAGAGAACCGATGAACATGAAACAGGAAGAAGAATACATCGAAAACCAACTGGATAAAGACAGTACGATTATACTCGGAATCTGTGTAGACGGCGAGCTAGTCGGTGATATAGCGCTTGAAGAGAAAGAACCTCAAGTAGGAGAGATAGGGATACTCGTAGACCCTGAGCATCACGGCAACGGTTACGGAGCTGAGGCTTCGGAACTCTTGATAAAACATGCTTTCAACCAGCTCAACTACCACAAGATAATGACCCGAGTGGTCGATACAAATGAGAAGTCTGCCCGTGTCTGGGAGAAGCTAGGCTTCCAGGAAGAAGGAAATCTCCGCAAACACAACTTTCTTGACGGAGAATTCAGAGACTTCAAAATCTACGGACTGTTAAGAGAGGAATGGAACCAATGACCGCCTTCAAGAGCAAAGGAGACATAAAACTGCGGGCACTGGAAAAAGAAGACGCTGAATTCCTGAGAAACCTTGTACAAAGGCCAGAGGTCAGGAAATACCTGGGCCGGGTGCCAGAACCAATATCGCTACACCGGGAGGAAGACCGGATAGAACAGATCACTGAAGATGATTCAATAATCCAGTTCATAATAGAGAAAGAGGACGAAAAAGTCGGCACAATAGCACTGTTTGACATCGACAGAACCTACAAGCACGCCGAGTTCGGAGCCTTCATGGTCAAACCAGAACGCCACGGCGAAGGAATCGGAAGCACAGCACTAGAACTGCTCCTAGAATACGCATTTGACGAACTAGGAATGCACAGAGTCGCAGGAGGATACCTCGAAGACAACGAAGCATCCCGAAAAGTACAGGGAAACTTCGGATTCAAGGAAGAAGGACGAGAAAGAGAATACAAGTACAGAGACGGAGAATACATCGACCTAGTCAGAATGAGCCTACTTGAAGAAGAATATAGGCAAAGGCATTCTTCTTGAGGAATCTCCAGACAGGGTTAATAGAGGAAAAATAATAGAAAGTTAGATAGGTCTTATTCCTTCATCATTGGGAATAGGGTGACATCCCTTATCGATTGCTGATCGGTCATTAACATCACCATTCTTCCTATGCCGATTCCGAGTCCGCCTGTAGGAGGCATTCCGAGTTCGAGAGCTTCGACGAAGTCCATGTCGATTGGATGTGCCTCATCATCTCCTTCTTCTTGTCTTCGCTGCTCCTCCTCGAATAACTGTCTCTGTCTGATAGGGTCGCGTAGTTCTGTGTATGCGTTGCAGAGTTCTGTCCCTGCTGCGAATGATTCGAACCTCTCGATCATGCCTTCTTTGTCACGGTGTTGCATGCAGAGTGGTGTCGTTTCTTCAGGATGGTCTATGATGTGGACTGGTTGAATCAAGTGTTCTTCGGCTACTTCCTCGAACATTTCTGCTATCGCAAGGCCTCTTTCGTAGTCTGAGTCTAGCTCTGCGCCGTGTTCTTCCATTCTTTCCTGAATCTCTTCGTCGCTGAGTTCTTGGACATCGAATCCGCCGTATTCTTGAATTGCTTCTCTCATCGTCATCCTCGGCCATGGAGCGGAAAAGTCGAGTGTTTCCCCTTGGTACTCGACTTCTGTAGAGCCAGTTACTTCTATTGCCACGTGTTCGTAGAGCTGTTCGGTTAGCTCCATCATATCCTCGTAGTCGGCGTATGTCTGGTAGATTTCCATCATCGTGAACTCCGGGTTGTGGGTGGTATCGATGGATTCATTCCTGAAGTTCTTGGTGATCTCGAAAATCCTTTCATAACCGCCGATAATCAGTCTTTTGAGGTATAGCTCCGGTGAAATATTGAGGTAGTGTTCCTGATCCAGAGCGTTGACGTGTGTCGTAAATGGTTCTGCAGCTGCCCCTCCGTATACCGGCTGGATTGTAGGTGTCTCAACCTCCATGAAATCTCTTTCTTCTAGGAAGCCTCTGATTTCTGAGATTATCTGGCTTCTCATCCTGAAGGTTTCTCTTGCATCCATGTCGGTGATGAGGTGTAGAGCCCTGTTCCTGTACCGGAGTTCTTCGTCTTCTACCCCGAAGTGTTCTTTAGGAATGTGTCTTACTCCGCGAGAAAGTACTTCCAGTTTATCTGTCATTATGGAGAACTCGCCTTTATCTGTGTAAGTTAGAGACCCTTCTACGCCGATAATGTCGCCCCGGTAGAGGCTTTCGACTTCTTCCAGTAGCTCTTCATCATCTCTGACGATGATTTGGATTTCTTCTCTTTCTCCTCTCAGGTCGAGAAATACAAGTTCTCCGAAGTCCCGGATTTCCATTACCCTCCCAGCGGTAGAAAACTCCTCCTCTGGTAACTCATCCTCGCTTCTTTCACTAAACTCTTGGAGTTCTTCTACTGTGTGAGTCCTGTCGAAGTTGTAGGAATAGGCATCTCCGTTCTCTCTTAGATCCCGTAACTGTTCAAGTCGTTCTTCTCGTTCCGAGCTCATTCTTCTTCACCTCTATTTTCGGAAAGGTCTCGTAAAAAATCCCTGTAGACTTCAATAAGTGTTTCCAAGCTTTCCAGATCGACCCACTCGTCGGCCGTATGTTCGTTGCCTCCTATTGGTCCGTATGTGACCACAGGCACTTCTGTCTCTGAGAGCCGGTTTTCATCCGCTACCGAGCGCCCGTATACTGTTTCCGGTTCATCGACTAGAGCCTCTAGTCTGCCCCTAAATACTTCGGCTAGTCCTTCAGGTTCTGTTCTATACGGGAGCAGATAATCGGTAGGTCTGTCTCGCAATCTTATTTCGCAATCAATCCTCATTCTATCTGCAACCTCTTCTATCTGCGCTAGGCAGTCTTCTGTTGTTTCTCCTGGAACCATGTGTCGGTCTATCACCAGCTCCGATTCCTCAGGTATACTCAAAGAGCCAGCGTCAGATTCGAACGATCTTATAGTTAGCTCACCACTTCCCATCTCTGGATCTTCGTGTAGCTCCAGTTCCTGAAGTTCAAGAGCCAGTCTTGAGGCATCTAAGAGTGCACTCTCTCCTTCTGAAGGGGTAGCTGCGTGAGCAGACTCTCCTCTAACCGTTACTTCTACTGTGATGCGTCCTCTTCTGCCCATGATGATCTGGTTCATAGATTCTCTTGTGCCTGGTTCTGGGACCAGCACTATGTCTACGTCTTCCATGAAACCTGATTCGACGAGCTCTGAGCTACCTCGCGACATATATTCTTCGTCAACGCCAAACGCCACCATGATCTCTACGTTATCAGGGACATCGTTGATTGCTTCTAAGATTGCGAGGTTTCCAGCTTTCATGTCCACTGCACCTCTTCCGTACAGCCTTCCATCGTTTACTTCGGGATCGAAGGGATCGTAACTCCAGCCGCTATACGCAGGCACTGTATCTGTGTGGCCGTAGAACATCACTGTTGTTTCTCCTTCTCCTCTTGAGGCCAGTATGTTGAAGCGGTCTTCTTCCACTCTCTGACGTTGAGTGTCGAATCCTCGGTCGCGCAGCTGCTGTTCCAGGAACTCGGCGTATTCTCTCTCGTCAGGGAAAACTGACTCGGTTGATACGTGCTGGGACAGTCTCTCTGCAAGATTATTCATCTAGATCACCTCTGTCCGAGGAGATTTCTCCTGGTGTCAGTCCGTTGACTACTAGTGTTTCATAGTCGGAGTCGGTCAGCTGTTCTCCGCGGCCTCCGATGTAGACTTTTTCTGGACACATGCCGTAGAAATCTCTTCCCATTGCAGCGGCGCCTCGGAGAGCTGATTCGGAGGCAGCTCGCGTCTCCCCGTAGGCGAGGTCTACCTCTCTATCTCTCAGGAGGTATTCGAACATCATCACGCCTGCGGCAGTGAAGAGGCCATTTCCCCCGTGTTCTTCTCTTGTGAGTGCGTCGCTTGACTCGGACAAAGTAAATTCTCTGATCTCGTTGCTTTCAGGATCGTAGATAGGCAGTGTTGCTGTCTCGCCGACAAGCGCAGATGCTATCTCGTATCCTTCAGTGTCTTCGTCCTGGTACATCCCTATCGCCATTACATCGTCAAGCCATCCTCTGACCATCTCTCTGTCTATCTCAAATGGGTATTCTTCGAATCCCTGATAGAACTCGACTATCTGATCTATCCTGTCTGATTCAAGGTCCGGGTTGAGAGCGACATGGTAGTTGTCTCCTAGTCTGGCGTATCTGTCGGCTTCTGGAAGGTTAGAGGGCGACCTCTCTAGAATGTCGAGGTTGTCTACTTGCTCTCCAAGAGTCCGTGACTGATTGAAGATATCTCTCGGGCTATAATCCACGCTATCGAGTATGTCGTGTAGCGGGATATTGCGTCTCCCGGTGTTGCTCCCCAAGTAGACAAGAGAGGAATCGTTCCAGTCGCCGTCAAGTTCTACCGTTCCTTCTACATCTAGAGAGATGTCTGTCTCGTATAACTGTGAACTTATCTCGTCTGAGACAAGTAAGCGGCCTCCTATCCTTGTGGCTTCCGAGGCATCGAATGCTTCTACAGCCTCTTCGACTACTGTATCTAAGTCTTCCTCGTCTGTTATACGAAGACTTGGGAAAAATCTTACTCTTTCGCTGTTCGTGGTTTCGGGTTCTGTGGGTCCTATAGAGGCAGGTGTGTCTCTGTCTATAAAGCCGTAGCTGTCTGTATCAAGGACTTCCGCCCTTAAAGCGTCCACCCTGTGAAGGTGCTGTTTCCGAAAATGTTCCGTCTGTCGAATTGTGTTCTGTCATGTTATCACGATGTTATAGTTATTGTATTGTATGTTTTTTATAGTTAAAGTTTTAAATCAAACATTTTACACAATTAGTATGTGAAAAAAGACAAAAACAATGTTTCTGTGGCGGAGGCAACCAGAGAATTACTCGAGAAGAAGCCGTTTCTGAAGGAATTAATGGATATGGATGCGGTAAACTATCGGGGTCTCGCCCGGAATTTCAAGGATCAGGTTGAAGATAAGACTGGTAGGGAGGAAGTAAACCTGGATTCTATAGTTGTAGCAATCCGGAGATATGAGAAAGATTTGTCTTTGATGGATAGCTGGACTGAAAGGATACAGAGAGTGCTTCAAGACTCCGAACTCTCCATGGCAGGAGACATAGTCTACTACACCCTACCTAGAGAAAGAAAATATCACGAACTTGCCTTAGACCTGTATGACCAGATAGATCGGAGAAGCGGAGACCGTATTTATCTTCTGCAGTCAGATGCTGAAATTGGACTTGTAACAAACAAGAGCAACCTTGACCTGATCGAAGACAAAGTGGATGAGACAGACATCAAACACGTTGAAAGAAACGCAGCCATGGTAGTAATGGACTCACCCGAAGAAATACTTGAAGCAAACGGAATACTATCCTACCTCACAGAGAAGATAATATCGAACGGCCTAGGAGTACTCGAAATGTTCTCAACGTATACCGAAACAGTCTTTCTAGTTCAGGAAAAGGATAGTACTCGGCTTTACTCGACTTTGAGAGAGTTGATGAGTAATGAAGATTAGAGAAGCTGGATCATAGCTACACCTATGAGGATCATCAGTAATGCAGCGGCTTTTTGGATCAAAATCTTTCTATTCAGCTCCTCATGGATTATCTCAGGGGTCTTTGCACAAGAATAGATACCTTTATTGTGCAAAGCCGGTGTGTTACTGTTTATCACTGGGTATGAAATGGCTGTGAGTCAACGGCTCGTGG
>JBDGRC010000025.1:0-10044 GCA_042218495.1 Candidatus Nanohaloarchaea archaeon
GAGTAATCCCTGTATTCTTCCACTCTCTCCGTCCAGAAGTTGTAACATCGAACCTCCAGGTTCGCTCCTGAATGGAACTCAATTTCTAATTTGAAGTTCCTGTCTGATCTATCCGATCTGTTGATAACTGCCTCCTCTATGCTCATCGAGGCGTTTTCATCTCCGCCTACAAGTTCCTCGATACGAGTCTTATCATCGGCGTTTACCAGTGTAATAAGCGTAAACGGTTTTCCAGGGTGCCAGTGGATATCGGTATCTATCACCAGAGTGGTTTTGTTATCGGTTTCCTCCACTCCCCTGAGGTAGGAGTCGTGGTAGTTGTGATCCAGGAGGTTGGCGTTTTCTTCGTTCACAACGATAGTTTTTGCTGAGGATATATTTTTAGACGTGTGTTGTTCAGCTACCTTGCTATTATCTTGTTGAAAGGAGCTTATCGGAGCCCCTCATTCCAGTATTCGAACTTTACAGGAACTCAGTTGTAAAAATTTCGCAGCATACGGATTTATCAGAGATTCTCAGGTTTGAACCCAAATACGCTTTTTGGTTGCTGGCTTTCACAGAGGTTTCAATTCATGAGCAGGAACCAGGTCTCCTCAGGTCAATGTAGAAGAAGGATACGATGAACGTGGAGACATCTATGTCCCAGAGAACAGGGAGGATGTTGAACCTAGTGAAGAGAATGTAGATCTATTTGTGGAAGTCGAGGACGGAGAGATTACTTTGGACGATAGTCAAGAGTTAAGCTTTGGAATTTCATCAGAATCATTGGAAGAATTAGGGTTCAGTAAAGAAGATGGTGACATGTTAGCAAGTGATCTATATGATGAAAATGGAGATGATTTCAAAGATTTCTTCTGAGAAATTATAGTCGGTCCTCAGGGGCCTACTGACTTAATTGGAGTAATCTTGAACTCCTTCTTCTAGGGGCTTTACTGCATAGATGGTTTCTAGATTAGTACTTTTATCAGTATTATTTATGGTAGCTTGGACTTGAAAAGTTCAGATTCAAGACCGTCAGGCCAGAGTGACTCTTCCAAAAATATGGGTTGAGGATCAAGATCTCGAGGACAAGGATGAAGTTGAGATCAAGGATATGAAAAGGGAATCGGCTCTCAAACTCTCAGTATCTGAAGAACAGTAAGATTTTAATATGTTTGTCACACATTTATCATATAGAGGTGAGGCGTCAAAATGGCAAGAATAAGCGTAGATGTACCAGAAAGACTGAAAGAGGAAATTAAAGAAACCGCTGAAAGGAAGAATTTCAAGAGTCCTTCAGAGTACATCCGACAGGCACTGAGAGAGAAACTGGAAGAAGATAACGAGTTAGATCCTGAACTACTTCTAAGAGCTATAAAGGTCAAACAGGGAGATGTAGAAACTCAGCCGCTGGAAGAGGTTAGAGAGGAGATCACATAGTGGTAGAAATTACCTCAGAGGCCAAAAAGGACCTAAAGGAGTTTGAATTAGAAGCAAGAGAAGGCCTGCTGGATAAGATCGAGGAACGATTAGAGAATGACAGAGATCAAGATAATATAAGCTACATCAACAAACCGCAGTTTGGAATTGAATTTCACAGATTGAAGCTGATAGAAGATGGTTTCAACCATCGAATCTATTTCGACTTCATAGACTCAGAACTGACAGTATTTGCAGTAAGACATAGAGACTACGCATACTCACAAGAAGACCTAAAAGAAATAGAAAAACGCCTCAGAACCATGAACACAGACTAGAAGACCTGAAAATAACTATTCCTGATTAATTTCATCTCTTTTCTTGGCCAGCTCTGAAACATTCAGTAATCGACCACAACCACATTCTGACTTTTCTCCATGCTCTGGTTGTTCAATCTTCTACCACATTCATGACATTGGTAATGTACACTGTTATTGACTTCATGAAATTCTTCTCCACATTCAAGACAAATGCTCTTAGATTTGCTCTGTCTGAAGACAGGATCCTCCAGGATCGCATCAGAGTTATCCCAAAGATCTTCCATTACAGGCTTAGCGGTGTCTAAAGTTATTTCTCTTTCCCCTGACTTTCCTCTCAGTTTAACCCAGATCTTGTCCTCTCTGAATTCATCGTCCTTCCATCTTAATTGATTATAGTTATATTAGGTATCAAAAGGTCTTCCTGCTCTAGCTCTAGTTGCCGGTCCGAATAAGACGATAGCTTTATTTTTTAAAGTATCTGCTTGTTTTGCTTTCTTTTTCACCTCTTGTGGTTCGGTTTCCCGTCAGGATCTACCTCTACAGAAAGATCAACCTTGATCTCTAAGTCTTCCAGGAGCTCTATACCATCAATCTCAGGGTCTTACGCTTTAGCTTCTTTCTTCATAATGGTTTGTTCGAGTTCTTCAAGTCCTATTTGTGTAGTTTTCGCCTTTTCTGATGCCTTTACTGTCATATAGAGGTTTGGCGAAGAAGGAGCTTTTAAAGGCGTTGGAACACTCCATCGACCTAAATTAAGAGTGGACCGGCCCGAATACGAAGCCGATGTTCAACACACTGCTTCTCCAAGCATGTCTTAGTGTTTAAACTATATTAAGGCCGTCCCTAGTTATAAGGCTGCCATGTTCGCCAGAAAAATATTTCAGTCAAACTCTGTTTTTAAGAAAGATTTGTTTATAGAAAGATTTCATTAGCTCTAGTTAGTGTGGTTGAATCAGGATATCTGGAAGGGTCTAAGTTTGATTCTGAGCTTTCAAGCCTTTCTTTTAGCTCCCCGATATTGTTTACATCACTCCAACTTTGCTGGTCTAAAAAATCACCTAAACTCATATTCTGGAAGAAAACTTAACTGTATATTGTTCTATCATGGAATTGCAACTGCGGCTAATTTATCATATTACTAGAGGTTTAGAGTAAAGATAGATGCTCTAAAAAAGATGTTAAGCCATTGCTGTTCTTGGGTATTGGCTGGAGATGACGCTCTTTCCAGTGTCAAGAACTACGGTTAGATTAATCCGGAGGTATTCGTCTTCTTTCTCGATTTCTACTTCTGCTTCCTGAATGTTTTCGAGTTCTTCCCGGCTTAACGGTGTTTTTTGGGATGCGTCGATTATTTCTAGGCCAAGGAATTCAGAGTCAGAATCTAAGTCTAGTACGTATCCGCCGAGTTCCAGGCTATCACTGTAGTCGTCATAATCACTTTTTTCGACTACTAGGATATCCATTTCTCGGTTGTAGTCTATGTTTAGCATGGTTGGTTTTCACTCTCTTTGGCAGATTTCTTGGGTGTGTTTTCCCTTACCCAAATTTTTTGTAGTTTCACTTCAAATAACTATGTATGGTAACTGACTCTTTAACCCGGAGGATTTCCAACATTGAACGTGAGTTGGAGGCGGTTAAGAATAAAATTTATAACGATAGAGAAAGATTTAACAGTGCCGCCGGTAGCTGGAGCGATATTGATGCTGAAGAGTTCAAAGAACGGGTAAAAGAGGAAAGGAGTAGGTCTAAAAGTGAGAAGGTAGAACTGTAGAATGTATTTAATCGATACTGACTGGGCGGTCGACTACCTTAAGCGTGTCAACGAAAAAGTAGAATTTCTACAGGATCAATAAAATAGAAAAGAGCTGCATGAGGACTAGTTCAAGGTTTTTTTCATTAGTTCTTGCGTTAGTTTTAAACTGGATCGGGGAGCGTTCAGGTTTCCGGTAGTTAGAAACTTTCAATATAAGGGATTAAGGATAAAAGAATCAGTAGTCAAGGAAAGTTACATCTTGATCTAACGTAAACCTTTATAAGTGTCACTAACTAATAACAATACAACGGTGAAACAAACATGGACGAAATTCTAGACCCAGATGCATGTCTGGATATTGTGGACGACTCTCAAATCAAGGGAAAAGACTCGGATCTAACTCTCTCTGTCTATGGAGATGTAGTGGACGGCGATTACGGTAAGAAGATGACTCCGGAGCTTGAGGCAGCAGTTCAAGATGTAATGGGCATGGACTATGATGAATTCCAAAGTGAAGCTGGCCAAGAAGTTGTTCAAAAAGCTCTCCAGGAAGCAGAAGACGCACCAGAAGCAACACTCCTAGATGATGCAAAAAGAAGAAGCAGGACAGGAGACCTCCTAGAAGGTTATGTAGAACAATTACAGAGGATTGATCTAGATAGCGGATTCTATGGTGGCGTAGAGGAATTTGAGTCCTAATTCCTCCTTAACTTCTCTTATTTACTTCTTTATGTTGAAATAGTTTGACTAAGAATTTTTAGCGTCTATAGACTAACTCTAATATTTCTTCTGTGGTGTATACTTCTACCAGATCTTGTTTTTGAAGGTCTTTGTCATCGCTCCAGATTACTCCTTCTACGGCGATTGCTGCTGCTAGGAAGATTGTATCGTCTTTATCAACTTCTTTTAATTCTTGGTCAGCTTTTGTTTTTTCGGACTTTATTTTGTCGTTTGAAACTATCTGTATATGCTTGAAAAGTCTATCTAGAAGTTCATCTAGTTCTTCTTCGTTGATTCCAGCTTTGTCTCTTATGAGGTCTCTGTACTTGTTTATTTCCTGGTAGATCGCTTCTGGAGCTACTAGTTGGTTTTCAATGTTTACGACTATTTCTCTGGTTTTGGAGTCTGAGATCAGTGCGGATAGCAGAATGTTAGTGTCAACTACTATTGTTTCTTTCATTCACTGATCCTTTCTGAGGCGCCTTTGTTGATTTTTTTGCTGAGTTCTTTGACATCTTCTTCAGTTAGTTCGCTTTTGGAGGCTATTTCGTCCATGACTTCTAGATCATCTATTTTTTGTTCTATTGCTTGTCTGGCGACTTCGCTCCAGTTGATCTCGGGGTGCTTGTCCATTTTCTCTTTCAAGTTATCACCGACTGACACAGTAACATTTGTCATATGTGTAAACTGTGGACACAAATTTTTATCTGTTTTGGTCATTGTTCCATTAGTTCTTGCATGAAGTCGTTGACTTCTTCGAATACCTCTTTTTTGTCGGCGTCCTTGTTTTTGACTACGTATTCTAGGCCGTGTTGGTAGGCTTCTTTCTTGATTTCTTCTTCCTCGACTTTGTCATCTCGGTTGTGGTCGGCGAGTTCTTGGTTGTTGAGTACTTGGTTGCAGTTTCGGCAGTAGTCCCAGAGTTTTGAGTTTATTTCTTCACATTTGGCGCATTTTACAGGTTTTAAGGCGTCTTCTGACATTTGTTCTTCTTCGTTTATTTCTTCTCCGTACTCTTCCTTTAATGCTCTGTATAGATCTTCTTTTACTAGTTCTATGTAGTGTTTGGGTGCGTCTGAGTTTTTGCTCCATCCGAAGAATTTCCGTAGTTGGTATTCTGTCCATCCTGTGCTGGCTTTGAAGATTGCTCTTGCTTTTCTAAAGAAGTCATGAGGGTTGTTGTCTATTCGAGGGTTTAGTTCGGCTCCTTCGGTAGTTCTCTCGAGTATTCGGCGGACAGCATCGTCTGTTAATGGTTCAACCTTTCTGTCTACGCTCTGGCTATCGCCTTTCCAGCCGCAGTTTTGGCATTTGTATTTTCTGTGGTAGAAGTCGGCTTTGTTAGTGCATTCTACTGCTGTTTCGCATTTTGGGCAGCTGGAGGTGCTTCTTTTCTTCATGAATACTGAGTCTTCTAGGGTGGCTTCGGATTGTTCCCAGAGTGTTCTCATCAGTGCTTGACCGGTTCTAACAGGTATTTCTCGCTCGCCAGTCTTTCCGTCAAGTGTTACCCAGAGAGCATCTTCATCGAACTTAAGATCTTCCCACGTCAGGGGTTCATCATCGTGTTGAGTAACCACTAGTTCTCCTATTCTTGCGCCGGTAGCCCAGCCAAACACGATCAGAGCTTTATCCCGTATATTATCGGCAGCCTGAGCCATCTTCTTTACCTGCTCAGGGTCGGGCTTAGTATCAGGATCAATATTTACTGAAAGATCTACCTTTACTTTTAGATCCTCGACTAACTCCTCACCGTTAATGTCGGGATTGAATCCTTTGCCTTCTTTCTTGATGAATCCACGGTAGAAACGAGAAATAGTGCACCAGGTCTTGTCTTTACTGTAGTCACTGTACTTCTCGCCATTCTGTTTCCGTATTTCATCGCCATTGAGCTTAGCGATTATATCCTCTAAATCCTTCTTCTCAGGATCGTCTAATGGGAAGTTGATGTGAGGTGCTAGCACGTTGAAACGACTAGCATAATCACGTAGAGTGGGATCGCCTACTCCTTGGCTACGAGCCTTACGGAAGAATTCATCTAGGACTTCTTTGTTGTGGTCTGAGAGATCAGGGTTCTGGCTTAGCTTTTTGTGGGTCTGATCTAAGGCGTTGAATTTCAAGGCGTACCAGCCTCTTTCTGCGAAAGTTTTCCGGGTTTTGAGGTTTGTAGAATAGCTGGTTTAGTGTGTTTATACCAGCCTTTAAACTGGATCGTGGAGCATTCCGGTTCCGGTATCAAAGCTTGTTTTCACCTGTTGTTAAGTTGACCGGAGAAGGATAGTGTGATGAACAAATAGTTGGTTGGACCGGCCCAGATTTGAACTGGGGATCTCCACGTTTCTGACATCCCGCTGGCTTCTGGTTGATCTGGTTCCTGAAATAGCCTTCCGGGATCTATCTCTCAAGGTCCGCTATCAGCGTGGCGCTCTAACCTGGCTAAGCTACCGGTCCTACAGTATCAGACTCCGACAGAATACTTTTTAATTCACGGCCGTTTCCGGAACTGTTTTAATCTGGAAGGCTAATAGGAAATATGGGTCTGAGCGAGGAGTACGGAGAGAGGCTTTCCCGGCTGCATGAGGATCTGGAGCAGGAGATACCGGATGGAGAGCTTGCGCGGCTGAAGGAGTCTCTTGACGATGTTCTTCCTGTTGTACTAATCCTCCTGTTCTTTGTCGTTGTATTCAGTTTCATCGGACCGGTTTCGGACAGGATGGCTGCCTGGATTACCTACGCCAACTACGTCGTAATACTCTACTTCGCGTCCAGACTGCTGGTTGAGTACAGGCTATCGGACCCCGAGGGTAGTTTTTTCAGGAACCACATTCTGGACTTTGCGATGCTGATACCGGCATTCTCTATACTCGAGGAGGTCAAGCTTGCGGCAGCCCTGGAGGATTCCGAGCTTGCCGCGGGATCAGCCGCCCAGGCAGGGGTGGTAGCCAGGCTGACCAAGATATCGAGGATAATCAGGAGATCGATCTGAGCCGGTTTTGAATTAAAAGTTATGTCTTTTCATTCACTCAATCTCTATGGAAAACGTCTCCTCTCCCACTAGCTTCTCATCAAAATCGGCCTGCTGTCCGTTTACCAGGATGTCGAACCCAAGCTCCGTTTCTTCGCGGTAAGCTTCTTCAGCAGACTCGTGTATCCTTCGCAGTACTTCCTCGACCTCTCCTGCCAGCTCAGGTGTCAGCAGATGAGCTGCGACGCCCCTTATGGTTGATCCCTCAGGAACTCGATAGACTCGGCTCTCTACCTCGACCTTCACTGTTTCCTCATGGTCCAGAGACCTGTCTATGGTTTCATTCATGGATGGGCTCACTGACGCCTCTTTTTTTTTAGACCGGATTTTAGTGGGCCCGACGGGATTTGAACCCGCGACAACCGGCTTAAAAGGCCGGTGCTCTACCAGGCTGAGCTACAGGCCCTGAGATCTCCGGCCGCGGTGCGTTTTGGCTCATTCGGAACCGATAGGACAGGGAGTCGTCTGGGAGGGTTCCGGGGACCGTACCCTCCTAACAACCAGCTGCCTCGGGCGACCAGCAGGGATGCTTCCACCGGACTCTTCTAGCCTCCGTCAAGTTAACCGGGCAGCCGTTCCGCAGAAAGTTCAACGCCGGTAACGGGTTCGGGCGTCCTCATGTCTCAGGCTTTTCGGTCCTTCTCCGGCTTCTCCATCTTGGACGTCTTGCCGAATCCGCAGGACGAGCACTTTTTCTTCCTGAGATGGAACGACTTGCTGCCGCATCTCCTGCACTTGCCGTGCAGCTTCTTGTTCCTCTTGCCTTTGTTAAGACCCATTTCTCTCTACCTCACTCCGGGCTCACGACCACGACGTTGTCGCCCCTGACAAGGAGTTTTCCATAATCAGTTTGGCCGCCCTCGTCCGTGACAGAAGCGCCCGAGAGCCACATATTGAGATGGCGGTCAAACGCCTCGAGTTCTCCGGAAACGGTCGAGCCGTCCTTCAGCTCCGCGATCACTCTGTCTCCTTTTGCCTCGCCAAGTCCGTCGAGCGGCCGTTTACCGTTGTTCTCTCCCATATTATTCTACACCTATGTTCTCGATTCCGATGCAACACTTTTAAACGTCGAATGGAGACACACGTTCTAACAACCTTTTATTTAAACTTTGGAGCTTGCTACGAGGATATGGCAGTATGGCACAGGAGATCCACTAGAAAGAAGACCGGAGGCAGAAACCGGAGATCCAGGAAGTCAAGGAAGTTCGAGCAGGGATCGGAGTTTTCAGCACCTGAACTGGGCGAAAAGAGGGTTGAAAAGAAGGAAGCGAGAGGAAATACCACGAAGACCGTTGTCAGGAGAACCGAGCATGTCAACCTGGCTGTGGATGGAGAAGTCAAGAAAGTGAAGATACAGAGCGTAGAGGAGAACCCCGCTGATCCAAACTTCGTGCGGAGATCTCTCCTGACCAGAGGAGCGGTGGTCCAGACCTCCGAGGGCAAGGCCGAGGTGACCTCCCGACCGGGACAGGACGGAGTCGTTAACGCGAGACTTCTGGACTAGAAACCACGTAGAGGAGACATCAGGAGAGGCGCAGTAAAGGTACTAACTAAATAAAAATTAATGGTCAGGGCGGCTTCAGCCTCTCAGCCGCCTGTATAAACTCTTCACCGCTTTCAAAGGCCCGGAGGCCTTCTCATCGCCGAACTCGACCGGAATCTGCCTGCCGGCCTCATCGGCAAAATCGGCTTTCATCATCCTTCACATAGGGATGACCCCTTATAAATCAGGAGATCGAGTGGATCTTACACTTTCAGGAACTTCCATCAGCGTTTTCGAGGGTCGGTACCGACTAAAGGTGTTTGAGGTTCAGCTGCAGCACGTCCTCGTCTTCCAGCATGTGATCCATTCCGACCCTCTGATCCGGGAACTTTGAGCTCGGCCCTGTAACCCTCGCGTCCTTGAACCTCTCGTCCATGTCTCCGGGAAGCTCGTCGAGAGCATCTCCGACCGTGGAACCTTCGTCAAGAATCAGTGGATCTTCCCTGTCGGGTTCTTCACTTTTCTCCTTCATGTAAACTCTCGTCAATCCAAGCTTTTCGAAGATACGGTCCTTGAGCTTCTGAAGGTTTCTGCCGGTCTCCGCGGACACCAGTAATCCTCTTTCACTGTATTTTTCGTCATCCTCCACCTTATCAGCCTTGTTGACGACTACGATGCCAGGGACGTACCTCCTGTTGTCCATCAGTCCATCGATGAATCTGTCGACGCCAAGCTCCTCTCTGACCGTTACCCTGGCGTTGGTAAATCCCTTCTGTCGCACGAGTTCCTCGAGCGTTTCCTCCTCCACCTCGAGTTCAGCCGTTGACGAAACATTGATGCCTCCACGGCCCTTACTCTCGACCTTGACCTTTGGCGGGTCTTCGTTCATTCTGATACCGACATCCCGTAGCTCCTGCGTTATCTCCTCGTACCTCATTTCCTCCGGGTCAAGCACAACTGTAACCAGATCCGCGTTCCTCACTACGGAGAGAACCTGCTTGCCGCCGCCTCTTCCATCGGCAGCACCACCTATAAGGCCTGGAACGTCCAGAATCTGTATGCTGGCTCCTCTGTGCTCAAGCATCCCCGGATTGACGTCAAGCGTGGTGAACTCGTAGGCTCCTGTGTCGCTCTCGGCGTTCGTCAAAGCGTTAAGTAGCGTGGACTTGCCTACAGAGGGAAATCCTACCAGAGCGACCGTCGCATCACCCTCCTTCTCTACCGCGTAACCTGTGGTATCTCCTGTCCCCTTCTGTTTCTGCTGCTTTTCCTCCTTCAGCTCCGCGATACGTGACTTCAGGCGCGCTCGCTCCTTCTCTGTTGCTTTGTTGACCGGAGTTTTCTC
>JBDGRC010000026.1:0-5097 GCA_042218495.1 Candidatus Nanohaloarchaea archaeon
CTGCGTGATAAAGTACTCGCTCTCGTCGTCGCCCGCACAGAAGCCTCTCGTCGCTACCTTGTCATGGTTCGGAACCCCTGACGAAGCGTGAGGGTCGTTGGCCGGAGATCCGTAGTTGTTTGACATGTAAGTGTTCCAGTCGTCGTCCACTCCTCCCTTGATAGCTTCGGGATTGTCCTTGACGTAACCTGCGTCAAACCATCTGATTGCCTCTCTCTTGAAGAAGTTGTTACCTCTGCAGGCGTTCTGGCTGAAGTCCTGATCCACCCAGATTTCCTCGTTGTTCACTATACCCGGTCTGGCGCATATTTCACGGTCATCCTTTGCTCTTCCGGTGTTCTCTCCGACCTCGTCCGTGTTTTTGGGCTCCTCGACTGAGAAGAAAGGATCGGAAGCACTCATGTCGATGCATTTGTTGGGCTGATCGACACATGCATACCTGCCGTTGTATTTTGCCGATTTGTCGGACTCTCCCAGTTCCTCGATTAAGTACTCTTCGGAGTCGTCACCGCAGACAGGCTTCTCCATCTCCGAACTGCTCTGGAAGGCTATGTCTCCGAAGACCACGTCATTACGGCTAGAAACCGTACTGATTGTAGTGTATCCTGCCTGTTCCTCTCTCAGGTATCCGAGTCCCGCATCCCTGCCGGTGATATCCATGTCAAAGCTGAGAACCTGGGCTAGCTTGTCCGATCCACTGGCCTTATCGACCGACTCCGGCCATATGAAGTCATCTGACTCGAGCATCTTGACTGATATCCTGTCGGGATCGATCCAGACACCATCCCCTTTCCTTATATCCGGTTCAACGCCGGCGATACCATCTCCTGCGACCGCTGCGTAGGAGTTGCCGTATACCTTCTTTTTTTTCAGCACTGACTCCTGACTTGGCTGGGTGCGCCTTTCCGAGGGGTTGTCATAGTAGGTTGAGTAAGGCGGATAGGGATTGCCATCGTTTCCTATGCTCCAGGACATGCTGGGGGTGATCGCCCACTCGTCAACCCCGCTCTCCGGCCTGGAACTGCTCCACCTGGTGTAATCGGACGAATCCAGGAAGTCCGTGTCCATCGATGGCTCCAGCTGGTTTGAGACCTCCTCCACCTTGTTTATGTATCCGTTCAGTCGGTGGTTGCTGCCGGAGTTCTCGCCCTGGGGATGATAGTCATCGTCACGGTCTCCCTCCTGGAAGTTGGACCAGAACACGCCGTTCTTCTGGATTCCGTCTCCTTCATCGCCACAGCCCTTCAGGCTTTCAGGAGCGTAGTTCAGCGTGGGCCAGCTGGTTCTTGAAGATCCGCATTCGTCTTCAAGGGCAGTTCCCTCGTTTCCGCCCTGTGGATTCTCCGAGCTATCCGGATCCGGGTTGGTCTCCCAGTAGTATCCGATCCACTTCGGATCGTTGGTGTTCTTGTTTTCCAGGTTGGTGTTGCTTCTCAGGAACTTCTGAACCTTGACGCTGTCCAGGTCGTACCACTCCCCTCCGAAGTCTTTATCGCTCTTGTCGTTGTTCGCGTTATCTCCTCCGAGGTAGTCTCCCTCATTTCCTATACCTTTGCCCTCTAGATCAAGGCATACTTCGGCGTCCGGCGATCTTCCTCCGCGCTCGTACGCCGTGTCTGAGTTGCTGGGAACCGTCACGTCCCTTACTGAACCCTCAGAGACCACCTTGGCCCCGTCCTTGGTGGGGAAAACACACGCTTCCTTCTCCTGAGTGTTCGCCTGGTGTATCGTGGCATCGTCCTTTACCACGTCAGGATTGGCCTCGGGACCCTCGAAGTATATCCAGTCCTCGCCCGGGTCGTTTCCACTAACGCCTCCGGAAGGACCAGAGTTGCTCCCGTCGTAATCACAATTAACCCTCCAGGTATCATGCATCGACTTGAACCTCTTACATGACCCATAGGATGAACCGAGAGAGTAGGGATTGTTCAAAGCCGTGTGGAAGCCCCACCCGCGGGCGTTATCCTTGGAATAGAAGTCCACGTATGCAATACAGAAATTCTCCCTGAGACCATTTTCATTTCTCGGACAGTTAACACCCTGACTGTTCATTTTGCTTTCCAGCTCGCCCCATCCAAAGTTGAGGCCCACCTCGTGCTTGGCAAGCTCCGGACTTGAACCCACTATATTCACGTCATCATTGCTGCTTCCCACGGCTTCCAGCGCCACGTATCCATCGGAACGGCCGTTGGGTCCGTCAGCATCCCAAACCTCTGTGTTGTCCAACATGGCCTGGTATTTGCCGTTTCTTACCCTGATACTGTAGCGAGATAAACTCGCTGCAGGATCATTCCCATAGTTATCCTTGCCAGAATCGACGTCTATAGAAAATGGATTGTTGCCCAGAACATCACCGAATTTGCGCTTTGGGAGAGGTCCATCAGAAGGCCTGGATTCGAAAACAGGATCCATATTATCATCACCAAACAGGACTCTGACGTTGTCAGCTCTTCTTGTAGCATCTCCCCCTTTATCGAAACTGCCATGGCTGTTCCCCGCAAAAATATCTTTCCCTGAATCTATATGGAAAACCTCCGTTGATGTTACATCGAGATCTTCCCACTTGATAGTGATTGTTTCCTTTCTGAAGTCGCTCTTTGCGTTGTAAGAAACTGCGTTAGACTTTTTATTGTATACCTTTGTTCTCCCACTCGTGTTGCACTGATTACTGGACGAATCACAGGTATAAACCTTAGATTTTCCGCCGTTTTTATAATATAACTTGCTTCCATCACATACACGATCTTCATGCTCTACTACAGGTTTGAAATCCGGCAAACTCTGTGAATTCGGCGTGTACTTCTCCGCCTGCCAGGAATGAGTGGCAGTATCATCTTCCAGCCTGCAGTCAGTTACATAGTTGCCACTCCTGCTCGTAACTCTATCTGAGCCACTACAATCAGTCCCATCACATGATGTGGGAAGCGAACCAACATGTTCATAGGTGTCCTTCGAACTGGATCCAGTCTTGTCCCAGTCAGTAAAGGTTTTGGACTTATAGCTACTCGTCAGATAGTGGATTGTAATCTCGTCGCTACTGTGTGAGAACTCAACCTTTTGGCCGGTCAAATCCGCGTCATAGGTAAACGTGCCATCCCCGGTGAATCCACTCCAGTCGACGTTCAAAACACCATCTTTCTCTCTTGCATCCATTTCCCGAGTCGGATCCGCAGCAAACCATTCTGAGTAGTCATGATCTGTTTGAGCAAAATTGCTAGAAGGCTGGAACTTCAGAAAATTACTGGTAATCGAACCGTCAGTTTCACGAGGACTCGGCATACCCATATCTTCAGGGCAGTTCTTTCTATTCTCTCCTGACTGTGATTTTCCATCTCCGCACTGTTTTTTGTAAGGAGCGTCTCTCACCCTCTTTCCGTTGCCGCTTTCACCGTCAACGATCTTATAGTCCTTTCCGACATCGCCAGAGGGTTCAAGGCATACCTCTCTCGTCTCCTCTCCTCCCGCCCACTGCTCCGTGTTCTCCTCTCCTGGCTCGATGACCACCTGCTCACATATCTCTCCAGGATCTCCTTTATTATCCCAGACCTTCTGGTTTCCTTTCAAAAGGAAGTTGGAGTGAAGAATTGACGGCCCGTGAGCCAGCCTGAGCTGTTCCTTGAGGATTGAATCAGTTCCATCATACTTATCGTCCAGGTTGCTGGTGTGCCAGGAGATGTCGTTGTCGTAGAAGTCTCGCTCGGAGTCGTCCGCGTAGTAAGGCTTTGTGCAGCCGGGATCGTTTGCATTCGCGGCGCCGTCTCCGTCGTCGTCGATAGGATTGCCGTCCGAATCCAGGTTGTTGCATGCGCTGGTGGGTGTCCCGCTCGAGCTGCTTCCTCCGCTGTAAGCCACCGCCGCTCCAGCAAGAAGTATCAACGAAAGAACGACGACCGCCTTGCCCAAACCCATTGATAGATTATTGGTCTAAGGCGGTTAAAAAAGTCTCCATAGGCACCCCGAGAGCCGCCACATTTCACCTGATCAAGGACCGGTTCGAGATCGGGGGCGAGCAAACCTCCTAGCTGGCGAAATCCCTCACAGAACTGTAAACACCTTCCGCCGTGCTCTTCAACGTATCAACAGGCCCGGAGAGACTACCGGCCGTCTCTTTATCTTGGATATAGCCTCTGACGTCGTTGATTTCTCCCTTGTATACCTTTTCTGCCGTCTTAGGCGTAACCTTCGCGGCATACATTTCGCCGTTTTCATCAACGTCCATAGCGAACGTCTTGTCATCCTTGTTCAACAGAGAAACAGCCACTTCCGCCTCATTCATCAGACGGTGGATGCTAAACTCTTCCTCATCATAGTTCTCCAGCTTATCCATCCGGGACTCGAGATACTCGTCAGTAAATGCAACGCCATCGGAAGACGATCCCGTATCTAGATCTCCCGCATCAAAACCCACAGCCAGACTTGAAATTATCTCAGTAGCCGCAGACTTAGCCTCATTAGGCCCAATGCCCCATTCATCGGCGTTCTCACCACGGGCATAGCCGAAAGGCATCCAAACCTCGGAAGGTTCTTCACCATCCATCAGCTCATCAAGCTTATGATAATCCTCTCCGCCTTCCGAGGTCTTTACTCCAAAGGAATCGCTGCCATGCAGGTAGACTTCTTCGTTGGTGTGATCTACTGCGATGCCCATTCCGTCATAGGTTGAACCGCCGCCCGCAACCGGCACTTTAATAGGCACAAACGTCGCGTCAATGTCAGCGAACTCCTCCGCAGCCCTCTCAGCAATAACACCAAACTTAGCCATCTCATCAGAACTGTTTCCATCATCCAGCTGGCTCTCGTATTCGATTCGGAGGGGCATGTGCCAGTCCAGAAACTCGCCGAGATCATCCGCAGAACTATACTCTTCAAAATCAAATTCTCCTCTTCTCCAGGTATCATCGCTCTCATAGTTCGGGAAGACAGCCCTCTCAGGCTTGTTCTTGACATCTCTCCACTTATCAGGATCATCAATACCACTGAGAAACTTGTCTACTTCACCATCATCTACATCCCAACCACTAACGCCGTTGTTTATTATGGCGTAGTCGTTCCACCTCCAAAGGTTGTGTACTAGAGGATCGACCTCGTAGATGTCGG
>JBDGRC010000027.1:0-3951 GCA_042218495.1 Candidatus Nanohaloarchaea archaeon
CAGTAAGTTAGGTCGCAAGACCTAACCCCCACATTTCCTTTCCTTCTATTTTCTTACCGATTCAATGTGTTTGACCCGACTCAGATTTTTTGACTAAAACAGAAGGAAAAACTCATGATGGAGCTGATCAGAGGCGGTTAAGGAGATGAGATCCGAAGAAGAACTTCTGACTCTCGAAGAGGCTGGATAAAAAGACGGATTTTCGCCTGCATAGATAGACCTGTCAGAAAGACACCCAAGACAAGTATTCAAACATCAGAACCTTCTGGCTATCTCTTCCTCAGGATATCCAGGCTCTCTGTAGATTATGCCGTAGATCCTGATTTTTCCATCTTCAATATCATATATAGCCCTGTGATCCACACTTCCGCGCCTTTCTTCCTTTATCTCTAACCTGAAGATTTCTCTCCCCTTGATCCTGATCAGTTTGGAATCCTCATGATCCGTGGGATTGTTTCTCAACTCCCGAATCTTACTCCTTATAGCCTTCAACTGTTTTTTGTTCAGGTCCCGGAGATCTTTCTTTGCTTCATCAACGAACTCAACGTTCATTCCTCGACCCCAAGCTCTTCCCAGACCTCACCGGCCGGCGTTGTCTCTAGCTCTCCATTCTTCTCCTTCTCCCAAACTTCAAGGATCCTCTCTACCTCTCTAGGATACAGTTTAGTCTCACGCCTCAACTTCTCCCTGATAGCCTCTCTGACCCATTCCGAAGGAGAAGGATAGTTTTCCCTTTCGGCAGTCTCTTCTATCTCCTTCTTCTGGTCGTCAGGCACCCTGACATTTATCGAACTCATTCCGTGTCTGTAATACAGATGTGAGACAAATATTATACAAGTTACGGTACTAGAGGCAAGACTGCCCCTACCCTAACCAACCCAACACTTCCTCCTCAATAACCTACTCGCGAATATCATACTCGCGATAATGTTTTTAAAATCCGATCGAGAACAGATAACCCATGGAGTTTCACAACCGAGAAAAAGAACTGGAGTACTTCAGGAACCGTATAGAGTCCAGAGAAGCAGAGTTCCTGGTGCTCTACGGGAGAAGAAGAGTAGGCAAAACAGAGCTGGTGAAGCAGTTTGTAGAGCCCGAGAAGAACGTCTACCACCTGGTGTCTCGAGAGACAGAGAAAGAACAGATAGAAGAGCTAAAAGAATCGATAGCAACCACAGAAGAGGACGTAGAAGACATAAAGAACGAATGGCTTCCCGTACTCAAGTTTGCAGCCGAGAACCTCGACCTGCTGATCATAGACGAGTTCCCGTACCTGATAGAGACAGACAAGGAGATACTCAAGATAATGCAGAAGGCGTGGGACGAAAACATGAAGAAAGAAGACTTCAACCTGGTAATCACGGGCTCTTCAATAGGAATGATGGAGTCAGAAGTACTTGGATACAAGTCGCCGCTTTACGGTAGAAGAACCGGAGAGTGGAAGCTGGAGCCATTCGAATACACCGAGACCGCCGCGTTCTTTCCCGAGTACTCGGAAGAGGACATCATCAGAACGCACGCGGTACTGGGAGGCACACCCTACTACCTCCAGCAGTTCCAGCAAGAAAAAGAACTGGAGAAAAACATCCGCGACAACATCCTGAAACAGGGCTCCATACTCAGAGAAGAAGCCGAGAGACTGCTACAGCAGGAGCTAAGAACGCCGAAGAACTACTTTTCATGCCTCAAAGCGATTGCAAGAGGGAAGAACAGATTCAACGAGATTCAGAACGAGACAGGTATACCGCAGGGAAGCCTCAGCAAGTACCTCAAGACCCTGCAGAACCTCCAGATTATTGACAAAAAACTCCCGGTGACAGCGTCAGAGAAGAGCAAGAGAGGGATCTACGCCATCAAGGACAACTACTTCAGCTTCTGGTTCCGGTACCTGTTCCCCAACCAGACGATGCTCCAGCAGAGCCCGAGAACACTGATGGAGAACAGGATAGAGCCCGAGCTTGATCTCTACACCTCAAGGAAGTTCGAGGACATGTGCAGAACCTACATCCGCGCCAGGGCCTCGTACGACAGGGTCGGTTCATGGTGGTACCAGGAGGACGAGATCGACGTCGCTGCTGTAAACACGAAGGAAGACGTTCTCCTGCTAGGAGAGTGCAAGTGGAAGAAAAGCGAGACAGGAACAGCGCTGCTTGAAAAACTGAAACAGAAAGCTGAAAAAGTGCGCTGGAGAAACAGTCAGAGAGACGAAAAGTACGTCCTGTTCTCGAGAGAAGGATTTTCCGAAGACCTCAGGAAGGAGGACGTCGAGCTGGTCACTTCAGAGGAACTTTTCCGCCGAGAGTAACAGAATAACCTCCCAAATGTACGAGGACGGGAAGATATCCCTAATGCGAGCCTCTGAACTGGCTGAAATGAGCTTGGAAGAGTATAAAAAAGAGCTAGAAGAACGGGGAATAAGCATCAGTACCGGAAAAGGCAGCGAAGAAGAAAAAGAAGCAGTTGAAGAACGACTCTGAAGATGCTGGCAAAGAGACTCTAGGTTCCACAAACGAAAGAAACAACAGAGAAATCAAGACAGAAGAAATCATGTAACATCTAAATTACCTGGTCCTGCGAAGCCAGTCTTCCATCCCTCGCCCGCGGGCGAGAAGGTTTAAATCCGTCCGAACCGTATCATTTTGTATAGGTAAAACTATGAAGAAGATCAAGAAGATTACCAAGACGGTCGCAGGTTCCGCACTGTTGGTCGGAGCAACTCTCGCTGGTGCAGCAACAGCAGGAGCAGCTCAGTCCGACGGGTCCAGTGGATACAACCTCGGCGACTATCCAGCACCTTTCGTCGACGAAGACGGAACAGTAGATACTTCAGTCGTGGTAGGCGAATCAGCAAAGACCTCCGACGTAGTAGGAGGACTCAACATCGCCGCGACGCTAGGTAACGCGGCATTTTCCTCAAAAACCGTAGCCGCAGAAGGAACCTCCCCGGGATGGAGCGCGTCCAAGGGAACAACCCTCGACACAAGAAACGACGCACTCTACTTCGGAGACAAGCTGACAGAAGTCAGAGACACACTGACAGACCAGCAGCTTGACTCGCTGAAGGAAACAACTTTCAGGGACGACTCCGGAGACGAGACAGACATCGAGAACTACCTGTACCCGTCTTCCAACACCGTACAGTTCGGGAAGCCTGACGACAGGAACAACCAGGACCCAATCCTGTACGTCGACAACCCCGAGGACCCTGACAAGAACGACTTCCTTTACCACCTCCAGGCGAACTTCGAGGACAGCATCGATTTCACGTCCAGCGAGGTCGAAGACGAAGAGATCACCCTGTTCGGCAACACCTACACGATCTCCACCGACACCAACAGCAACGAAGTAGTGCTGAACGGGGCGCGGAACACCGTCTCCGTCAGCACCAGCGACAACGCGACCACCGTCGAAGTCGGCGGAGAAGAAGTCACGATAGATGTCATCGGCGTCACAGGACCGAACACCGCAGCAATCTCCGTCAACGGAGAGACAAGAGAAGAATCCGAAGACGACGAATTCACCGTCAACGGAGAAACAGTCAGAATCGACGATATCATCCAGACCAACTCCGACAACTCCAGAGGAAACGTGCAGTTCGCCATCGGATCCGAGCAGCTGGTACTCCAGGACGGAGCTACGGTCGAGGACGAGGACGGAAACGACGTCGAAGGACTGTACTCCACGCTCCAGGGCACGCCTTCAAGCCTGAACGGCATCGACCTGTACGTCGGAACTCAGAACGACGACAAAAGCTACGTAAAAGCCGGCGAGAGCTACACCCATCCGCTCCTGCCTGACTACACGTTCAGGTTCGCAGGGATCAATCCTGACACCACATCGGAGGGCTCCTCCGCCGAGACCATAGAGGTCACCACGAGCGGAGACGACACGGTAACCGTCGAGATGGGAGGCAGCAACTCCTCCACGGCCGAGTTCATCCACTACGACGGA
>JBDGRC010000028.1:0-3147 GCA_042218495.1 Candidatus Nanohaloarchaea archaeon
ACGAACTCCGGCGCCGGCATGTTCTCGTAGTCCCATGCCTCGTAGAACGGGCCCGGCCGCTTGTTCCACGCCACGCCCTCGAAATCCGGAGAGACTATCAGCAGGTCTACGTCGCTCCCTTCTCTGTAGTCATCCCTGGAGCGCGAGCCGAACATGATAACCTTCTCAAGGCGTATGCCCGACCTGTTCGCTGCTTCCTCCAGCGTGTCCTTTACTTCTCCAGCCGTCTTCTCGTCCACCCGAGAGAACACCTCCGTCCTTTCAATTAGTCTTCCGACGTTTTCAACTTCGCCCTCCGTGACGTCCGGATACCTCGATGCGGTGTACACCGGGTTGAGGTCCTTCAGAAGTTCGAGGAACTCGTCCCTAGCCTCATCCGCGGCAAGCTTGAGCAGGTCTTGGCTGAAGTCGTATTCCTCTTTTTCTTGAATCTGGATCGGTTTCAGCGCCTTCTCGACGGCCTGGTGCAGATGAAACGCCGCCTGGTTCGGATGACTGCCTGAAAGCTGCTCCGCAGCCTCCAAGTCCTCTTCCGCGTTTCCGATCCACTGCTCAAGTTCGGCTTCGCTCATTCTCTAACTTACACCTCTAATCCAGGTCCGTACGGTACCACATCTGCCCGACCGCCGGCGAGGAAGGATTAGATGAGCGTTTGTCTACGACAATTGCATCTATCTGGTTTTTATTCATATCAACTTTCTGGTGACGGTTAATTTTGCCACCAAACTTCGTGAAGTCGGCCTTGTGGCCTGAGAAGCTGGCAACATTGCTTACCTCGTCAGGACCGAATATCTGAGGGAAGTTATTAGTTGGTTTGCTATTAATCATTGCCTGACCTGTAAACTGTATGTTGAAATTGTTACAACACCCGCCAGGATCCCTCTCTATACCTATCCAATTATTTCCGTTAACAGTGAACTGTACGAGCTCAGTAAAAGTATTAGCTTTTCTAGACCGTATCTCTACAGCCATTGCGGCATCTGAAGGCTTGCCGCTGTAGTCCCCATCCCAACCTGAACTAGCCCTGAACCACATAGATATCCCTACAGAGAAGCTAGTTCTCTCTCCGCTGATGTGGCCGCTCGCAAACCTGTGTTCACCATCCTTTAACTTCAAAAGACCCCAGTAACGCGGTTCATTGTTGCTATTCGTCTGTTCGGGTTCCAAAGGTCTTCCAAGCACTACACCTCGACTTTCAGACCGAACTTTACCCTGAACGTTGAGTTTGCCGTTCGGGATATTAACATCTTGACTCGCTTGCAACTCTAAGGCCTTCGTAAGAGTATCGGACCCATCCGGCGTGGTGTAGAACTGCATTTTTGTCGGGTTATTACCTGAATTATGGTCCTGGATGGCATAGGTTTCAATCGTGGCATCAGCATTTCCCCCATTCCATCATCTGCAAACTTTATTTGGCCCATTTCAAAAGGCGCACTGTCATCATTTATATCGTGAGAGTGCCCATCTAAGCGAAGCGTCGCGAAATTGCTGTTGTCACCAGAATCAACCACGATCTCTTGATTGCTCGCGCTTCCCGTTCCAACTGTCATATCTCCGTTCGTAATCTGGACATTCCCGCTACTGTCCATAGCGATAGCTTTTGTGCCGTCGCTGCGTAGGATCAAACCAGGGCCTCCACAACAAGTGTCGTCCTCAACATAAATTGCAGCGGTTCTGCCGTTGTCTGCGGAGAACTTGAGCGGGTAGCCGTTTTCTACTCCGCTACCATCAAGGTGTAGACTGCCGCTTGGAATCTTGACATTTTGATTGCTGTCTAACTGAATGGCATCAGCTCCGTTTGCCTGTATATCGTTGCTGTCTGGGAACATTAGGTCTCTTTTATTCACTGCGACTCCATCGTTTATAGTAAAAAGGTTCTGGCCGCCGTCAAGCACTTCAAATTCTCCTTTGTCATCAGTCTCAAGAGCAATATCACCATCTTCATTTGATAAAGACAAGCCGGTGTTACCTAAATGAATTTTACTTGCTTCCGGGGGAGAAGAAATCGTGTCGGCAGAGGTGATATGATTATCCTTAACGTTCAGGTTTCCATTTGGTAGAGCTACATCATTGCTCCCCTCTGAAGACACCAAGACCTCTTTACCAGTAGTCTGGTCGACAAGCCGCCATTGGTTTTCCTTTCCATCGTATCCTGAATAGAACTTTGCGTTCCCACCAGCCGCCCAAATGACATTTGCGAAGTCGTTTCCGGCTGAAGGGGAACCGGAATTTAATATAAGCCCTGTATCATCTCCTCTAATTTCTACCTTTCTTTCCATTCCGATACCGGAGAAGCCCTGTGATCCCCCGACGCCTAGATTACCTCTCACAGTAGCATTAGAGTCTATATCAGTTACACCGGTAGGCTCCAACACGATATCAGTCGGAGAACCGGACGAAGTCTTCAGATACAAACTAGAGTACGAGTCAATCGTATTGGTCGAAGTGCCTGTCAGGTCGATGCCGTTCTCAACGGAAAGCGGACCGGAGCTCTCGATCGACAACGGCTGGTTCATGGTGATCTGGTTGGATTCGAAAGACGCGATCTGCCCGTTGCTGCCGGAGATGTTGACTTCTCCCTTGAACAACGCGTTCCCGGAAGTGTCGACCCTGAACTCCATGTTACTGTCCGGAAAGTACCGGAGATCGGTGGTGTTCGAACGGCTGCTCCATACGTCTCAGCTGTTCTTGACGTCTTCAACGTGGTCCTCGGCGTCGTCAGGAACCGCTTCGTTCGCTACTTCCTCCGCCTCCTGCATGGACTCCCTGAACTCCTTCTTCGACTCTCCGAGGCTTCTAGCCAGCTGCGGCAGCTTCTTCGGCCCTAACACCAGCGCAACCAGAGCCGCTCCCAGCAGGATCAGCTCCGGAGTACCGACAAATCCCATGTCTTTACTTGATTACAGCTGATTCAAACAGGCTGGGGTCGGTCACATCCCGAGCAGTCGGATCGCTACATACCGCGGGAACCCTGGGCGCTGGCTGACACGAGACACCGGCCCCCGGTACCGAGAACACCAGCACCCTACCTGTTCTTCTTACCTGAAACAAGGAAAGCCCTGTTCTTGAGCTGGTACAGGTACTGGATCTCCGTCGGAGAAAGAGCGTGGTCGTAAAAGCGTGCATCAGCAACTTTTCCGTCGAGAG
>JBDGRC010000029.1:0-5945 GCA_042218495.1 Candidatus Nanohaloarchaea archaeon
ACCAGTCGTCCTTGCTCGGACAGTCAGGATCTACGCACATGGAGTAGCTCTTCTGGCTGTCTCTCTCCACGTATATTGTCGGCTTGCCGCACTCGTCGCAGTCCTGGTCCGTCGAGTTAATTTCTCCGGTGTTCGGCAGCGGATAGGTGTTCTCGCAGTCCGGATAGTTGCTGCAGCCGACGAAGCTGCTCCCGGAGCTCTTGATTATCCTCAAAGTTCCGTCTTCTCGGCCCTCCTCTTCGCAGACCTGGCAGGGTCCTAGTCGGCGGCGCCTCTTCCTCTCCTCGTCGATGGTGTCGACCAGCTCGGCGCCTATCTTCTCTTCGTCCTCCTTGAACTCCTCCAGTATCTCCGTGAGTTCTCTTCTCGCCTCGCTGATCACACTGTCGCTGGTCTCTTCCCCTTCTCTTATCTTCTCCATCTTCTTCTCGAACTCCCTTGTCAGCTCTTCTGAAAGAACGTCGGGACAGTGGTCTTCCAGGGTGTCTACGATCGCCAGTCCGAGGTCTGTGACCTCTATCGGCGAGTTCTCGATGTAGTTCCGGCTGTACAGCCTGTCTATGGTGTCTGCGCGCGTCGCCTTGGTCCCTAGGCCCCTCTCCTCCAGCTCGTTGACGATCCGGGACTGGGAGTACCTCCGCGGAGGCTTGGTCTCCTTGTCCTTCAGGTCGAAGCCCTCTACCGGCAGGGTCTCGCCTTCGTCGAGGTCTGGTAGCTCCGCCTCCGATACCTTTACGTACGGGTCGTAGAGATCGAACCAGTTGCGCTCGACTGTTATCTTTGACTTGGCCTGGAAGTCGTAATCCTCCACAGTAAGCGTCATCGTGAGTGTTCTGCGCCTCGCCGCCTTTCCGAACACTGCGAGGAACCGCTTTACTATCAGGTCGTAGATCTTCCGTTCCTGCTTCGACAGCGACCCTCCGGGCGGTTGCCCCGTTGGATATATCGCGGGGTGCGCGTCGTCCTCCTTGCTTCCCTGCGTTGTCGACAGGCTATCCTTCTTGAGCACCTTCTCTGCCTGGTCTTCGTAGCTGTCCTGCGACTTCAGCTTGTTGAGTATGTTCTTGTAGCCGATCTTGGGCGGCAGCTTCTGGCTTTCCGTCCTTGGATACGATATCAAGGAGTTCTCGTAAAGCGTCTGCGCGATCGACTGCGTCTTCTTGGGCGAAATGTTGAACTGGCTCGATGCCTCGCTCTGAAGCCCTGTGAGGTTGAAAGGTATCGGTGGGTTGTGCTTGTAGTTATTGACGTCTATGTCTGATACCTCTGTCTCGTCCTCGTACTTTACAGTCAGGAAGATGCCCTGGGCTTCGTCTTCGTCCCAGATCCTGTTTTCCTTTCCGTACTGTAGCTGTGCGTCGAACTCCTCGTGCTGGAGGTAGAGCTCCCAGTAGTCCTCCGGCTCAAAATCCTGTATCTCTCTTTCTTTGTCCGCGAGAACTTTTAAAGTAGGTCCCTGTACGCGTCCTGTCGATAATGTCTTGTACCGATTGTTCTCCCTGACAGCCTGCATCAGCGCTCTGGAGACGTTGACTCCGTAGAAAAAGTCCAGAGTGTGACGCGTGATGCCCGCGTCGGTCATTCCCTTGTCGAACTCCTCTAGTTCGTCGAAGGCGTCCTGTAGCTCGGACGGCGTTAGCGTCGAAAACTTCATTCGTTGTATCCGACCGTCTTCAGCCTCTGCAATGTACTTGAGAATAGTACCGCCGATTGTGGATCCCTCTACGTCGTAGTCGCACGCGTTGATGTAGCTGTCCGCCTTGGAGAGCTGGTCCTGAAGGTTCCTGTAGTACTTCTCGACGTAGTCGGCGTTGTCGTCGTTCTCGAAGATAGGCTCCCATTCGACATCAAAAACAGGATAGTCCCAGCCGTCCTCCTGCTCCTCGAGGTTGAAGATGTGTCCAACGGCCGGAGCGATTATCAGCTCGCCCTCGTCGGTCTCTATGACATAGTTCTTGACTCCTCTGTTCTCCTTGATGCTGTAGTCTCCGAGAGCGTTCGCCAGCTTGGATGCGACCTTCGGCTTCTCTCCTATCATTACTGTGGTTGGCATCTGTAATCGACTTCGACGGTAAACCTATTAGTTGGAACGCTGAAAAGTGGGTATCAAGAAGCTTGTTATCTACTACAAGGATTGTGGTGGAGAGAAGATGAATTTCGAGAATGGTCCGGAGGTGCGATAGATATATGGGGGGCAGATCTCTTGAGTCAGTGGTTGAAGCAAACCTGGAGGTGGAACGAAACGGCAACAGAGAGGTAATCGATCCGCTCGAGGCTATTTCTATAGCCAACGAGCCTCTGGATAGTCGAGTGGTTGAGGAGTACCGTCAGAGAAGGATGGGGAAAGGCTACGGTATCGGCGAAACCGTCGGAAGGTCACCGGAATACATGATAGAGAAACAGATCGAGGATTATCGGGATCACGTGGACAATGTGACCTACCGTCTCACCCTGAAGTTTGAGGACGGGGAGACCCAGGAGTACGTGGGTCATCCGAGGAATGACATGGGGGAAGACCACTTCAAGACCAGACTGAAGCCGAGCATCATTCCGTTCACGAGAGACGCAGATATCGACGCGGCTGATTCCGGGGACGAGCCTAACCTTATCATGCGACATCAGCACTCCGAGGTGCCGGGAGTAGTCGAGGAGACAGGATTCTTGAGCGAGAGCTCTTACGATTTCTCCGTCCACAGCGCCGTCAGAGGAGACGGTCATTACTTCGTAAGGGAGCCTGACAACTTTGCGTACGTCGGAGAGCCCCAGGACTTTATCGCCATGAACGGCGAAGACGGTCTCCACCAGAGAATGGAAACCGTTGAGAACGGTTTTGCGGTAACAACAACCGAGCACTGCGTCATATCGATGGATGAATCCTCGAATGAAGCTGTCAGTCTAAGGCCCTACTACACCCACGTTGGAGACGTCGGACCGTCCGCAGAGATGGCCGAGAAGCTGGGGAGATGGAGAGGTGCCCAGAGAGCCCTGGGAAGATGGTTGCTGGACATGGAGCACGAGTGGGTCTTCAACACAGACGGATCGGTGGTTTTCTACGACAATGAGATACCGATTGCAGTAGCCCCTGACCTGCATTCGATCCAGCTCTATGACGAACATGATAGGGTAATCGAGGAGAACATACCGAAAGGAGAAATGCTCACGGACAAGTACAGGTCTCAAATGGAAAGAGGTCAGGAGACGGGCAGAAAGGTGGTTAATGAGGAGCTGGATGTGAACTATTGGGACCTGCTTCCCAGAAAGATAGACTCCGACTTACTTGGCGACGATAAGAAGGCCACCGCCAACGTCTAGTAGCCTCCTTTTTGAGATTCTGAAATGCATTCCGGAGATAAATTGAAGGTTGAGATTCCACAGCGATAGCCTCGAAGGCTACCCCCATGCTGAGCTGGGCGGGTAGGCCGGAGCCAGTCGCGACTGGGCTTAGATAGAGGACGGATCTAGACCTCTATCTCCTCCTTCCCTCTCATATATTCCTGTAGAGGCTCCGGGATCTTGATGACGCCGTCCTCGTAGTGGTTCTCGATTAGAGCGGTCATGGTTCTCTGGGTGGCGCATGCCGTGGCGTTGAGCGTGTGCGCGACCCTGTTCTCATCGCCGCGGATTCTGACGTTGACCTTCCGTGCCTGGTAGTCCGTGCAGTTCGAGCAGGAGACGACCTCGCCGTACTCGCCCAGTGGAGGTCTCCAGGCCTCGATGTCGTACTTCTTGGCGGCATTGTCGTTCATGTCGCCGGTACATACGTTCACGACGCGGTAGGGGATCTCAAGCTTCTGGAACACTTCCTCGGCGTTGGAAAGCAGCTCTTCATGCAGCTCCCACGAGTTACCGGGTTTGCAGAAGATGTACTGCTCCACTTTCTCGAACTGGTGGACGCGCCAGATTCCACGCGTTTCCTGTCCGTGCTTGCCCGCTTCCTGCCTGAAGTTGGTGGAGAAGCCGGCGTACTTCTTCGGGAACTCCTCCTCGAGCAGGATGTCGTCCTTGTGGAACGTTGCCAGCGTCTGCTCGGACGTCGCGATCAGGTACTTGTCCTCGTCCTCGATCTTGTAGAGCTGCTCCTCGAAGTCCTCGAGCTCCGCCGCGGCCGCCATCGGCTCGTGTTTAAGCATGAAGGGCGTCTGCATCGGAGTGAAGCCTTTCTCCCGCAAAAGGTCCATCGAGAACCTTATCAGGGCCTGGTTCAGCTCGAATAGCTCGTTCTTGAGGTAGTAACCTCTTTCGCCGGCGAGCTCCGCAGCCTTCTCAGTTTCCGCGAGGTCCGCATCGTCTATCACTTCTGCCGCCAGTCTACCGTCCTGGCGCTTCTCTCCAGGACTCCACGTCTTCTCCTCGACGTTGTCGTCCTCGTCGGCGCCATCGGGAACTGATTCGTGGAGTACGTTGCCTATCTCGTACCTGAGGTCGTCACGTTCCTGCTTCAGCCTGTCGGCCTTTTCCTCGAGCTCTGTTATCTCCTGCTTTACATCCTGCATCTCCTCTATGAGCTCTTCCGCGTCCTCTCCTGACTGTTTTCTTTCCGCGATCTCGTCCCCGACCTCGTTCCGTCTCTCCTGGAGGTCCTGGAGATTCTGGACTGTTTTCCGCCATTCCTCATCTTTTTCGATCACTTCATCGACTTTTGACGGGTCTTTCTCTCTTCTCCTTTCGGACTGTCTGATCTGATCGGGGTTATCCCGGAACTTCTCTACTGATAGCATACTGCAGCACTCTCTCCGAAGGCTTTATTTAGAACCGGTTCAGGATTTAGATGGCTCTCATCGAGCCGTCTGGTTGACACGTGGTCGGTGAGAAAAACATCCACCTTTCATTGTGTTATAGACTTGAACTCCAGATTTTAAACCAGCTTCGGTCAGGTGTAGTCTGGCTTCTCGTGACCTATCTCCTCGAGGCAATCCAGCAGCTCCGGGCTGTTCCTGAACTTCTCCCGCACCGGAGCCAGCTTCTCGGCGATGTGGTCCGCTACCGCGTTCTTTAGGTCCTGAGGATGGAGTTCCTCCGAGCTGAAGTCCTCCACGAGGTCCTTTAGGCAGCTGTAATGAATGTCGCCGCCGTACTCCTCCTTTCGCTCGATGTGTAGCTCGTCGTCGTCTCCGAATACGTGGAACTGGCAGATCTGGATGACTGGGTTGTCCTCGATCTCTCCTTGCGGGCAGTAGGCGTCCTCTATCCTCTCCTTCACCGTGGATTCGGCGGCGTGAAGAGGGAACATCGTCTTCGGCTTCGAGGAGCTCATCTTCTCCGTTCCCTGGAGCGAGACGACGAGAGGATGGTGAAGACAGGTCGGCTTCCTGTAGCTGATCTTCGGGAGCGCCTCTCGCGCTAGCATGTGGATCTTGCGTTGATCTGTCGCTCCCATCGCTACGTCGACGTCCAGGTATTCGATGTCCAGTGCCTGCATCAGAGGATACACCAGCTGGCTCACCGCCCTGGAGTCCTCGTCTCCAGAGGCCACCTCGCTCATCGACCTCTGTCCGCGGTTGATCGTGGTATTGAGAGAAAGCTCCAGTATGTCGTGGAAGTACTCCGTATCCTCCTCGAACTCTCTGCCACGGATGAACTCGGCGTCGAGTCCGCACGCCCTGAAGGTCGCTTCCCAGTACTCCGTCATGGCCTGGATCCATTCCTCCTCTCCCTTCTTGTTAAGGTAGGTGTGGAGGTCAGCGAAAAGAACCTTCAGGTTGAAGCCGGCCTTCTGCAGGTCGCTGAGCTTCCTGATAGAAGCCCAGTGCCCGAGGTGGACCGGTCCCGATGTCTCGTAGCCGACGTAGGTGTTTGGATGGTCCTTTTCTTCCAGTATCTCCTCCAGCTCCTCTTCCTGTACAATTTCGTCCGTGTTCCGTAGAACAAGCTCCTTACGCTCCTCTGTGTCCATGCTCCTACATTGGAATGCAACTGTTTAAACTGTATCAGAGCGCGGGGTCGTA
>JBDGRC010000003.1:0-2046 GCA_042218495.1 Candidatus Nanohaloarchaea archaeon
CGCACCTGCACGTCCAGGACTCGATGGACGGGGACGACTCACACGTGGCGGTCGGTCACGGCGACATAGACTGGAAGGAGGTCGGCTCGCGCCTGGAGGAGTTTGAAGGAACCGCTACGCTGGAGATATTCACCAACGACTGGGATTATGCCGGGCTTTCAAGAGAAAAGTTGCTGGAATACGTAGATTAAAGGAAGAAAACAGCCGGAAGCCTCACCGGGTCCGGCTACTGTTTATCAAACCGACACCAGTTTATTGAGGAGCGTCGTCCCCCATTTTTTCTAGAACGTCCTCCGCCATTTTTTCGAGGCTTTCTTCCCCTATTGTATACTCGCTGGACCGGATATTTTCATAGAACGTTATTACATCATCATCTGATACAGTGTTACCTACCTCCATATTGTGGGTAACATTGCAGAATCCGGCGACTCCCAGACCGTCTGTCTTTGGATCGTCTGTAACTGGTTCATCATACCTGTCTTTTGCTAACCCGGCTACGCGCCCGACTATCTCTCCGAATGTGCTGTATTCCAACGTCTCGTTGTTGCTCATGTACTACCTTATAGAAACAAAGTTTAAAAAGCCAAGGGTGTGCTTGGCCTTGTTCAAGAACCCTTATTGAACACAGATTCAAGTTTTTGAACACAAACCACTTCCTGAACGAAGCCGGGTGCGATTACTTAACCCTTGCTGAAAATATGAGAATAACATTGTTAAGAATTCAAGGTTTTACAAGTCCCGGAGGAGACGCTCGGTGTTGAGATTGTCTACGAGAACCTTCCTTTCAACAAGAGCCGCGCAGTCGACATGGAGGACCTTCCTTAGGTCGAAGAAAACTTTGATGTCATGATCCACCTCGATACAGCTAGTTTCACGGGGATTTCAGTGGATATGGAGTAAAGAGCTCATAACAGTCAGCGGTTTGGTTTCCTGATAGTAATCTCTGGATGCAATTTCCTGGGGTTGCGAACTGCCCCAGACATCAGTCTATATACTTCCCAATACTCTGAAATTTTCAGGCCAATCAGGAGGTACATATTCTCCTCTCTCAGATCTGTGTGGTGGAACACTTATTTTCATATCTCTTTCGGTATCTTCATTGTTTACGGCAATTAAGCGCCCATCTCCTCGTTGATAAACTAGACCATCCACTTCCATATCTACATCGTCCATTCCATAGACTTGTGGAGAAGATCTCGCATCTTTCCCGTGTATCTCATATCCGTTGATGGCACAGATTCCCCTGTGTGTTGACGTAATCTTCGGGTCTTCCGGGTTTGGCTGGTATTCTTCCTCGTAACGACCTATAGCGACGGGTTCGGATAGGTCAAAAGTAGGAGGTCTTTTTCCTAAAAATTCAGGTTTAGCCAACAAACCCTCGGCTTCTTCGGCCTTAATAGCTCTTTGAGCGTGGTATACAAGTCTCTCCTCATTTTTTTTAGACCTGCGTCCCTCCAGCTCTTCCTTAATGACTTCTGTCGCATCCTCTCTACCTTTCTCTGTTTCCCATATAACTCGCCTTGCATCGGTGTCTAGATGGCCAAAAGAGACATCTGTTTCGGTTCTGACCCTTTCCGGTTGTATCTCAAGAGACCTCTTACTGCTTTCATAAACATATTCTGGGCTTCGGACTCTCAGGAAATCTATCTTTTCAGTGTTCCCTATGAAAAGGCTTAAATCTCCTCCGTAAATGCACCATACATCTTCCTCCTTAAAGTCAAATGAAAATTCCTGATTATCAACTTCATTCCTGATCCATCTTATCGGGTCTGTGTTTCTTTTTCTCCTCTCTCTGCCATTGAAATCTTCTCTTACGTCCGTTAGTCTCATTACTCCTACGGGATCGGTTACTGGATTTGCTCCAAGCTGGCCACGTTTTGTCATGCTTTTGTTATTAGATAGTTAATTTTTAATTAAGTTCTTTGATTCTTTTTTCCAGTTTCCGTCTGCTTGTTATAAGGATATGAAGTTATGAGGGTCACATGGCGCAGGAAAACTCTCAGGAACCGATGAGCAGGTACCAGCTGAAGAAGCTTGTAAACGAGC
>JBDGRC010000030.1:0-3338 GCA_042218495.1 Candidatus Nanohaloarchaea archaeon
TCTTCTCTCAGGCCTTCGAACCTGATCTCTAAGCCTATTCTTCCACGGGCTGGAAAGCATCCGGTTTGAAGAATCCGTCCGGGAGATAGCTCTTCTTCAGGTCTTCCATAACCTCCAGGCTGTTGTAGTCACTTATGACTTTACCAAAATTTTCTCTCAGTGATCGGACTACCTTTCTTTTTCCCTCCCGGCTCTCCGTCTCCAGACGTATCATCATGTCCCAGCTTCCAAACGTCTTCATCAACAGAGCCACGTTTTCATGCGCCCTGCAATAATCGACAACTTCGTTCTCCTTTTCGACCTCTTCTTCTTTATAGCTTATCAGAACAATTGTTACGAAAAGGTCCAGCTCCCTAATTCCCAGTAGCGGTCTATATCCTTTTATAAGTTTTCTCTCCTCGAGAGATTTGCGCCTGTCCATCACTGTCTTTGATGTTACTCCTAGTTCTTCTGCCATACTGACAGTAGCTTTTCTTGGATTTTCATTAATAACTCTACAGGTTTCTCTTTCTTCATCTTTCAAGCTGAACACGTTTCTGTCTCCTCCGATGATAATATCCCTTGTACCCATGCTGCTTTCCTCAGAAAGATATGCTCTCTCCATGTCATGTATTACCACGCTTGTGAGGATTTCGTAAGTGCTCAACTGCTCGGGATATTCGGAGACCACGGATTTAAACTCCTTATTAAAGTAGGAGGGGTTCGGAGCTAGAAAGAACAAAAGGATATCCCAGACGCCGTCAAGCATCTGTACCCATGCAACCATCTCGTTTTCAAGGAACATCTTCACCAAATCATCTATCTTTTCGCGTGAAAAATTGTTAATCCGGAAGAGCAGCAGATAACCATTGTAGCCAAACTTGGTGTAATCAAAGAGAGGATAGTAGCCCTTTATTTGATCTCTCTCCTCCATGTTATTGACTGCATAGCTTGTGGTCTGCTGAGACTTCTCTATTGATCTTCCTATCTCCGTGAGAGATTTTCTCGAATCCCTCTCCAGCTGGAAAAGTATATTTCTATAGTTTTCCTTCAGCTTCATTTGTAGATCATTATCAAAACGGGTTTCATTATAATTTTTTACAAGTTAATTTCTGCGAGCTATTTTATTTTCAAGCCAGCCCATTAAAGTGTGAGAAAAATCTTTGAACCAGCAGATGGGCCGCAGCGTTGATGTCTGATCTCTACGGAGATTTTTCCGGAGCGGGCGACGAATCCATCCCCGCTGTAACTATGTCCACGGATCCAGAGCACATGATTGAAACGGTTGGGTACGGTTTCCCTGTAGCGGTTGCGATAGCTCCCAATGGTACCAGGAATCTCGATAGAGTGAGTGTGATTACTGATACCGAAACCGCAGTCTTCAGCGATGTTATTAAGGAAGTCTCAGGGAAGGAGTATTTCCTCCAGATGTCGGAGAAGGAGCTGGCCAGAAAGGCATCTGGCGCGAGAAAGAAGCCCGATGAGGTGGGAGAAAGACCACATGACTTCCTGGCATCTAAGTTCAGCGAGAAGATTTCTGGCTACGTTGAAGAAGTCTTGAGAGATTTTGGATCCGCCCTGTTCTTTCCCTACATGAATAGCGAGCCAGCTGAGACATTTGCCGACCAGTATGAAAATCTTCACCTGGTGGCTCCGGACCTAAAGGTCATGGATCGCTGGGACAGTAAAACCTGGAGCTACAGACGATTGGAGGCTACTGAAGCAAACCTGGTGCCGGGAGAGACATTTGAAAACCTGGAGGACGCGCAATCTTTTCTGGATGGGAAGGAATGGGACCATGGAGCCTTTGTATCGCGGGAAAGAGGCGCCGGAGGTTCAGGTTCCGCTCATGTACATTCACAGGAAGAACTAGATTCAATGTACAGCGATGCCGATGGAGAGGTTCTCGTCCAGAAATGGTTGGACGGCGCAGAGGCAGCGCCAAACGTTCTGATGATGGTAGGCGGCTCTGATGTCGAAGCCTTGGTGTCTTCAGATCAAATAATTGAAGAAGGAACTGCTTACAGCGGGAATACTTATCCTCTTGATCTTGATGATTCTACTATAGATGAGCTGGAGGCTCAGGCAGAAATCATTGGAGATGAGATGAGGCGTGATGGCTATAGAGGACTGACAGGTGTTGATCTCATGGTTGTTGATGGAGAACCATACTATGTGGAAGTAAATCCCAGAAAGAATCATTCCACAGTTCTGAAGTCAACAATGCTGGAGGAATTGCGTCCTGAAGGATTGCCTCCTCTGCCGGTCGTTGAAAAGGATGTAGTGCTTGGTGACGAGGATTACAACCTGCAGCTCTGGAGTAAGAATGTGCGAGAGAGCGGCTATACATGGGACATGTATATATTCAGCGAGCCTGGCTGGTTCCGTTTCTCAGATCCGGGAGTTGATACCATGCATGATCATGAATACGGATTTGGTCAGGATTCAGGATTTGTAGCGAACATACCCAGGGAAGGTGCTTATGTTCCCAGAGCATACAAGGGGATTAAATCGTCGGAGGAAAGTCTGGAGCCTCAGGAGGTAAACATTGGACGGGTTGTCACACCAGACCCTCAGAGTAGACAAAAAATGCTAGAAAGATATCGACAGGGGCTCAGTTAGCTGGTTGAAATGATGAGTGAATGCTCTATAGGTTTCTTTGAAGACGGTGACGCCTACGCGGGCAAGAACTGGGATCCCGGTATGAGATACTTCTCCACAGTATTGAAGTCAGAGCGGATAGAGACCCCGCAAGTGTTCTATACTGGACTAACAAATGAAGAGACCTCTATATCGAGTGAGATGGAGCAGGCATACGAGGATGACAGGATCTTCCGCCCGGAGAGTCTATCTCTGTATAGGAAGGAGAGAGGCGAGGAAATTTCCCCGGAGTTTTCCACCTTACATCGAGATGGCGCAGTGAATGTCGATGGTACCTTTCCCCTTGAACAGTTTTCTGCTGAACCTGAAGATCCCGTTCAACCCTTTATCCTAGTTCCTTCCGAGGGTTATACTTCGGTAGGGATAGCTTCTCCATTCAATTACGACGAATGTTGGGCAGGAATGAACGAAAAAGGTGTCTGGGCCTGCTCGTCCGCTCTGAAGCACGATGGAAGAAGTGATTATGATCCTTACGCCGGAATAATGGATGACGTGCTGGGAGGCTGTATTTCAGCCGACGAGGGTGTTGAAATGGTTGAGGAGAGACTCTTAGATGGCCCGGAGGTGAAGGGAGCCAATCTTATGATAGCAGATTCTCGGGAACAGTATCTGATCGAGTATGTACCCGGATCGTCCGTCGGCGGAGAAAGAAGCTTGATTAGCACTTCTTCGGGGGATGAAGAGTTCAGAGCAAACCA
>JBDGRC010000031.1:0-3763 GCA_042218495.1 Candidatus Nanohaloarchaea archaeon
AGGTACAAAGTTTGTGCCAGGCGCAAGGACGGATCTTGGCGAGATCAGCAAGTAGGGCTTTCTCATCCGATCTCGTGGAGGACATCTACGTCTTCGACATGCATTGGGGAACCGAAGCCCTGAACAATAGCGCCTTTTTCTATCTCATCGATCATGTCGCTAAAAGCTCTGATGGCGGAAGATACACCTAGATCGGAGTTTCCGCTGATCAGTATCTGGTCATCCGACCGGAGAACTATACCTGTTCTAGGTGCGGAAAACTTCCGATTTTCAATCTCAATGGGTCTGACAGAAACATCATTTTTTCTGCAGATATCTTTGACGAGTTTATTATGCTCGGGATTACCTACTGCGATGAGACCGGACTCTAATCCTATTCTTTCTGCCTCAGAAGAGGTGAGGACTCTTTTTGAGGTTTCTCCAAACTTTCCTACCAGCGAAGTTATCTCGCCGGCCTTGTAACGGTATTCTGGAAAGTAATCAGGCGATGAGTCTTCAACAATTACTTTGACATCCTCTACTATGTTCTCGAGTAAATCAGGCGTCTCCCTTGCGTTAACCGGGCCTCTGTTGAAGGAGGTGTTTTCGGGCCTGTAGAAGAAACAATTACTTGAGAGCGAGTATATCTTTGGATTCCCGGTTTCAGCCTCCAGTATTCCCTTCTCTTCCATCATCTGAACATGATAGTAAGCCGTCTGGTCGTCAGTTCCAAGCTGATCAACTAGTTCTGGGACGGTTATGTTTCCTTTTGAGGCCAGTTCCAGTATATTTAACCGCGTATCGTTGTCTAAAGCTTTCAATCCGTCACTGTCAATCTCTTCAGTCTCCAGAAAACCGTCTTCATTCACCAGGAAGAATCCCATATTTTTCATAAAATTGATAATTGATATAATTATTTGGAGAGTAATTCCAAATAGGGGTATATAATTCTTATTTATGAATTACCTGATAAAGAGGATTTTATTAAATGAGTGCAGCACAACCGAGGATTCCCGATGAAGCCTGGCGACAGGCTAGAGAAAGGAGAGGTGAAAGGGTTGAGGTGATTTTGGTGTGATAGCAGCCTTTTACGTCGACAGCGGCGAGACACGATATGTAGCCGGGAACTCAAGAGGAGAGTTCCTCTCAAAGGTCTTTGAAACGCCGACCAGGCCCGAGAACATACCGGAGATGGTTCGTGAGAATACCGATGAACTGGAAGAGAAGGTTGAAGGGCAGATAGAAAAGATCTGCATCGCCACGACCGGACGTGTTAGACCGTCTGACAAGGTAATAGAACACTTTGACACCGATGACCATGATGAAGTGACCGGAATTAGGTTTTCGGACCTTGAAAGAGAAGTTTTGATAGAAAATGACTGTAATGCCGCTGCTCTAGGAGAGTATTACTTTGGAAATGGTAGCGAGCATGAATGTTCCGTGCATGTTACAATAGACACTGGCGTAGGGGCGGGAATAATGTACAAAGGCGAGTTGTTTAGAGGCGAGCACGGTCAGGCAGGCGAGGTTGGTTATTTCCCAGTGAAACTGGACGACACTCACCATAGCTATGGAATAGAAGGAGCATGGGAGGCCTATGCGTCAGTAAGAGGTTTAAGAGAATATCTGGAAAAGCGGACAGATCTTGATCTAAAAGAACCTACGTACAACAGGCTCAAGGACCTTGCTGATGAAAATAGAAAAGCAGAAGAGGTTCTAGAAATGATCGACAGGATAAATGCAGCCGGAATTTCCTCACTCATAAATGCTTTCAATCCGGGATATATCTCAATTGGCGGTAGAATGGCACTCAAATCAGAAAATATGCTACAGAGAATCCAGGAGACACTGGAAAAAAGCTCGTTTGTCGAGAAGCCTGAGATCGATTTTGTGAATACTGAAGAAAGAGTGCATCTTTACGGCGCTCTTTCGTTGGAGAGGAGGGATCTAGAATGACTTGCGCAGAGAAAGAGATGGAAGAGGGTCCTGAAGTTCTAGAAAAAACGGAGGAAAAAAGGGAGCTTGTTAAGAAGAGATGCCAGGACCTGGAATTTGATCAGGTGATTTTGACCGGATGCGGATCTTCATTTAACGTATCCCTGGTTGTGGCGGCCGAAATGAGAAGTTCGGATATTGACGCTCTTGCCGTTGAGGCCTCCGAAATCCTATTCTCCGGCAGCTACGTGGATAATAATACACTTTTGATCGGTTTTTCTCAGTCCGGCGAGACGTCCGAGACAGCCAGGGTCATCGAAGAGTCCAGTGAGAAGGGTGCAGAAACTCTAGCAATAGTAAACAGAGAGAAATCCACAATTTCTGAGATATCAGATACAGTGGTAAAAACTCCGGCAGGGGAAGAAGATGCTGCACTCGCGACAAAGAGTGTTGACTCTGCGCTTTTGACTGGACTTCTGGTGAGGGACAGTCTATCTGAAAGAGAAACATCATTCAAAGTCGAAGAGAGCTTCCAGGTCAGTATTGAAGACGCTTTAGAAGTCCTTGAAAATAGTAAAGAGGCATATGTTCTGGGTATCGGAAGCTACAGGGGTATCGCGGCAGAGGCCGCAACCAAGCTGGGCGAGGTTCCTTTAATTCATGCGACCCATATGACAACACTTGAGTTCAGCCACGGACCGAAGTCTCACGCAGAGGATGTTCCGGTCGTGATCCTGGCAATGCAGCCTGAGTTGGAGGAAGTTTACAGGGAAAGCATAGCTGAATTCACTGATGCCGGGGCCAGAACGCTGGTGGTCTCGCCCGAAGGTCTTGATTATTCTGATGAAGCAGACGTAAATATTGAGACGTCGGGAAAGCTTTTCTCAACTCTAAAGATAATCCAGCGTCTCTCGATCCAGACAGCGCTCAGGAAAGGCTGCGATCCCGATAACCCGCCAAACCTCTCAAAACACGTCGAAAGGCCCGAAATCGAGGGATAAAGAATGATTCAACCCTGCAAAATTCAAAATATCGTTATGTACTCGCGGAAAAGGGTAAGATAGACGATGAGCGATGAAGAAAAAACCGAGAGAAGTCAGGAAGACCCAGATCATAGATCGGGTACGGGTTTTTGGGGTTGGGGAGCTGCCGAAGTAAGAGACGCGGTGTCGCGCCGGGTAGATAGTCCAGAGGGCTGGATAGAGAAGTATAGGATAGCTCGGAGCGAGGAAGATTTGAGACATCTGAGGGAGGGGGGAATCCTCGAAAAATATCGAGGGGGTGCACCTGGAGTCCTTGGGCAGATGACAGTTTTAGCTCTGGAAAAAAACAGCACAGCTATGCTTGAAGAGGCAATGGGAGCCCAACTGTTTTCACATTACGAAGAGCTTGGTTTCTCAATGATCGCAGTTTATACCCTTGGAGGTAATGCTAGAAATATTTATGAAATTCCAGGCTATGCTCGTATGGGTATGGAAGACGTATGTAGCGAAGAGGGAGGTTTTGACGAGCACAGGGCTCCGGAACCTGTTCTAGATGCGGCAGAACATTTGGGAAGATTATACGGCCGTTTAGAGAATGGAGCGCGTTCATGTGCGCACAGGGGTTTAAATGGTCATCATTACGAGCAAGGATTTCAGGAAGGATATTCAGGAGAAAATGAAGCAGGTTTTGCATTTGAATTAGGTAGAAGAACAGCAAAGGCGGAAGAAGCAGCTAGAGACGGGTTTGAATTTATAACAAGAGCTTTAGGAGGAGATGAAAAATGAATGTTTTCAGGAGAGTTGATAACTTATGAAAGCGGTTATACTAGCGGCGGGTAGCTCAAGCAGGTTCAAACCGATCAGCG
>JBDGRC010000032.1:0-13180 GCA_042218495.1 Candidatus Nanohaloarchaea archaeon
TGGCCCACCCGGGGTTCGAACCCGGGACCACCGCCTCTCTCGAGGCATTCACGCCCCCGATCGCTCGGAGCGTATCTGGACGTGCTGTCCGTATAAGGACGGCGCTCTAACCCCTGAGCTAGTGGGCCAAACTTCTCGCGAAGCTTGATCACGTGGAACGCATTCGACGGAGCCGAATACGTTTCAGATCAGTGGAAGAGCATCGGCCGTTCCGCGGCTGTCATCGCTCCTGTAACACTCTACCTGCGACAACCTAAAAAATGCTTCCGAAACAGTCTGACACCCTTTTAAGTCTTCCAGCTCATAAGTTGCATATTCTAGGTGAAACTGTAAATGCAGATGACGAATCCTCAACAGCAGCAATACGACCGTGGAATAACCATCTTCTCGCCGGACGGGAGGCTATTCCAGGTTGAGTACGCTAAAGAAGCAGTCAAAAAAGGAGCAACGGCGCTCGGCCTGGTCTACGAGGACGGTGTTATCCTCGCTGCCACCAGGTCGACGCAGGACCTCAGGGTCAGGAACCCGGAAAAGGTCTTCAAGGTAGATGAACACGTCGGCATAGCGACCTCTGGGCTCGTTGCGGACGGCAGAAACCTGGTGGATGAAACCAGAGAGGAGGCTCAGAAGTACCTAATGACGTACGACGAGCCGATACCGATGAACGTCCTGTCCAAGTTTGTGGCGGACAGGTGCCAGCACTTCACCCAGTACGGCGGCGTCAGACCTTACGGCGTCTCGACGATCGCGGGGGGCGTCAAGGACGGGGAGGCGAGGGTCTACCAGACCGACCCCTCAGGGACGCTCAACCAGTGGAGAGCGGTTGCAATAGGCAAAGGTGGCGACGAAGCAACCGAGCACCTCGAGGAGAACTGGGAGGAAGACCTCGGAGAGGAAGAGGCCGTCGAGCTTGCCGTCAATGCCCTGAAAGCCGGCGAAGAGGAGCTCGAGGCCGAGAATGTCGAGCTGTCAGTGGTCTCGGAGGAGGATGACTACAGGGCCGTCTCCCCGGATGAAATGGAGGACAAGGACGTAGAGTTCTAGAAGGATGGACACTTCAGACGCGGTCAGGGTCCGGTACGACGAGGGCAAGCAGTTCGAGATACTGGTTGAGCCGGACCTGGCGAAGGAGGCCAAGCTGGAGGACGAGGACCACGAAATACAGAGGCTTCTTTTCGTACAGGAGGTCTTTCTTGACGCGGACAGCGGGGAACGCGCCTCCACGGGAGATCTGGAGGAGGAGTTCGGAACTTCCCAGATCATGGAGGCCGCTCGCGAGATATTTGATAAGGGCGACATGCAGCTGACTACAGACCAGAAGGCAGAGATGCGGGAGGACAAGTACAGACAGGTGGTCGACATGATCGCGAGACGGGCGCAGGATCCCAAGACAGGTAATCCTCATCCGCCTGAAAGAGTGGAGAACGCGCTCGAGGAGGCCGGTTTCAACGCGGAGCCTTTCGAGGACGTGGAGTCCCAGTTTGACCGCGCCATCGACGGCATCAGACCCATAATACCGGTTTCTCTGGACGAGAAGACCGTGGCGATCAGGATACCGGTCGACTCCTCTGGCAGGGCCTACGACAGGATCCAGCAGAAGGCGGACGTCAAGGAGGAGCAGTGGGGCGACGAGTACTTCACCTGCAAGCTCAAGATGCCGGCCGGAGCGCTTACGGAGCTTATGGAAGAGCTTCAGGAGATGACCTCCGGGAAGGCAGAGATGCAGGAGATCTAGAAGGAGGTTTTTCATATATGCACGGAGATAGTCCATTTAGATATGAAGAAACCGTTAAGTCAATTGAGAAATCGGCAAAAATAATTGACTCAACGCTGAAGCAGTTCAACGCCAGCATAAAGGAATCACTGAGAGAAAGAGCACCGGAAACGACACCTGATGCCGAAATCAGGTGGGGACACCCATCCTATTTGAGAACTTCGAGTATCGAGCCAAACAGTCTGGAAAACGAACGTTTTCTGCTGGGAATCCTATTAGGAGTTTTAATGGATAAAACGGAGTTCGGTCTTTACCATATGAACGATCTGAAAAATGATAATCTATTCACCCTGGGCGCAGCTTTTGACAGAAAAGCAATCGGAGGTAGCAAAAATATTCCGTTGGCGTCCCTGGAACCTACAGACAAACTGATAATATACTGTTCATTCGTCCCCAACAAAGTTCAGGATAAAATTAGAAAAAAACTATCCTCAGAACTTGAAGAAGCCAGAGTAGGGAACCTGATCAATAAGCTTCTGAATGAATTGAACAGCGTTACCAGTCTCGATTCGAAGGATCAGAATCTTTACAGGGCTACTATAGCCCACGAAATGAACCATTACTATGTCTGGGACCGCTCAAAACTGAAGTCTATCCTGCTTGAAGAGTATAACGATGAGTGGCAAAGTGACCTTAGCAACAAAAAACTTGAAAGTATAGACGACAGAAGCAAGATTCAAGATGCCAGCGCAGCCAGCAGTTTGTTTTTCAAGTACCCAGAAATGCTGAGCTCATTAGTCAACACAGATGAATTACTTGCGATAGAGGAAGCGTTCTCCTTTTTTATCTCTGACCAGTATAATCAAAACATCGGAAGATCAGAACAGTATAATTATTCTGAAGAAATAAAATGGTGCAAAAGATGGATAAAAGAGAAGTATAAGAGGGATTGCCAGGATAATCTTGCTATAGACTGGGCAAGACAGAAAAACAAAGCAATATTTGACAGAATTGCTGTTAAAGGAAAAATTGATGAAGAAAAAAGAAATCGGACAGGAATATTTTTCTTTGTAAACGAGATGATGCTAAGAAGGGACAAGAAGATAAAGAAGGAGATAAATCGGATTGTGAGAGAGGAGGTAGACCCCATACTTGAAGGCCTGACGGATATCATAGAGAAATACGAGGGAAAATCCGAGGTGAACAATTCAGAATTGAGAGCGACGTTATCAGAGCTGGAGAATACCGAAAGATTCCTCAGGCACATTGATTACATAACCACTCGAAGGACAATAGAAGAAAAAGCTGATATCACCCAGACACACAGAATACTGATTAGCGAAGTGGAGAACGAGATTCAGAATATAAAAAACATAATCTTAAAGCTTAATAGCAATGAGAAGGAGCTCGGTCGTCACAACGTTAGCCGAGTAGAGGAGTCACTAGAGTCGGTTCTGGAACAGTTAAAGCTTCTGAATGACCAAGAATGATTAAGAAACCAGATCGTTGGACCTGTTAAAAAGATTGTTGATCTAGGATATGTTATAAAGCAGATCTCGCGTATCTTCGTGAGAGTTGAATTAGAGGTAAAATAGTTTATGACACGTGTAAAAGAAGCAAACGATTTGGTGGCGCCGGGAGACGTTATCTCGGAAGGAGAGGATGTTCATCCACACTCCGGCGTTTACCAGGATGATGATAAAATCGTATCAAAGTACGCCGGAACGGTAGAGTACTCCGGGAGCAGCGTCAGAGTCGTGCCAATGTCCGGACGTTACATACCGGAAGAGGGCGACATCGTTATAGGGGAGATATCGAGCGTGAGCTTCTCCAACTGGCGCGTGGAGCTTGACTCGCCGTACGAGGCGATGATGAAGATAGACGTCGCGGTCGACGAGTACGTTGACCTAGACGATGACGACCTGACCAACTACTTCAAGGTAGGAGACACGATAGTGACCGAGGTAGTGAACGTGACACAGGGATACGACGTCAACGTCGGAATGGAGGACAAGAGATGCAGGAAGCTGAAAGGGGGAAGGATCATCGAGATCTCTCCTTCCAAGGTCCCGAGAGTTATCGGAAAGAAGGGAACGATGGTGAGACAGATCAAGAACGAGACGGACACCAAGATAATCGTTGGACAGAACGGATTGGTATGGATAAAAGGCGAGAAGGAGAACCTCGCGACCAGAGCTGTCAGGAAGGTAGAGGAAGAAGCCCACACAGAAGGGCTGACGGATGAAATCGCTGAATGGCTTGATGAACAGATCGGGGGTGGTAACTGATGCCAGAGAACCCAGAGTTCCTAGACGAGGACGGGAATAGGGTCGACGGGAGGGATCTCGACGACCTGAGGGAGACCAGCATGGAGACAGGAGTGCTGGACGAGGCCGACGGCAGCGCCTTGGTGGAGACAGGCAACACGAGAGTCGTTGCATCGGTTTTCGGACCCCAGGAGCTGCATCCGAAGCATCTTCAGGAGTCGGACCGCGCGGTCATCAAGATGCGGTACAACATGGCTCCCTTCAGCGTGGACGACAGGATGCGCCCCGGTCCGAACAGGAGGTCCAAGGAGATAGGACTCGTGGCGAAAAGAGCTCTTGAACCGGCGGTCGAGCTGGAGGCTTTCCCCACCGCGGGAATCGACATCTCGATGGAGGTCATCGAGTCCGACGGCGGGACAAGAGTAACAGGAATCAACGCAGCCGCCCTGGCACTGGCTGACGCCGGAATTCCTATGAAGGGACTGGTTTCAGCGTGCGCGGCCGGAGTAGTCGAGGACACTGTAGTTCTGGACGTCAACGGGTTCGAGGACAAGAAGGGAAACGCGGACGTTCCGGTGGCCGTTATCAACGGAGGCGACGAGATCACGCTCCTCCAGATGGACGGCGACCTCACCAAGGATCAGGTCGACGACTGCATCTCAATGGCGAAGAATGGCTGCAGGGATCTCTACGAGCAGCAGAGAAAAGCACTTACACAGAAGTACGAAGAAATTCGCGAGGAACAGGGGTGATTACAAATGAATCTTAACGAAGAGACGATCAGGAAGATGATCAAAGACGGCGAACGGCTTGATGGACGTGAAACCGGAGAGTACAGGGAAATCGAGCTCGAGACCGACTACATCAACGAGACTGCGGAGGGTTCAGCCCGGGTCAGGATGGGCGACACCCAGGTCGTGGTTGGAGTGAAGGTGGGCGTAGAGGAGCCTTACGACGACCGGCCGGACGAAGGAACCATAGTTACGAACGCAGAGCTCGCGCCGATGGCGGACCGGGAATACGAATCCGGTCCCCCGCAGGAGGACGGTGTAGAGCTCGCGAGAGTCGTCGACCGCGGCATCCGTGAGTCGGAGGCGGTCGACCTGGAGTCACTCTGCATCGAGGAGGGAGAGACCGTCATGACAATATTCATAGACGTTCACGTCCTCAACGACGACGGCAACCTAATCGACGCCTCCGCCCTGGGAGCGCTGGCGGCCCTCAAGACGGGCTACATACCCGAGTACGACGAGGAAGACGGAACTCTGGACAGGGACAGCCGGGCAAGAGAGATACCTCTATCGGAGGAGCCAGTGACGGTTACCGGCAGCAAGATCGGCGACGAGATTCTCTGGGACACCACCGGAAAGGAGGAAGACGCGAGAGACGCCCGCCTGACTGTATCGCTCAACGAACACGGCAACGTCGTGGCGATGCAGAAGGGAGAGGTAGAGCCCTTCAGCCAGGATGAGGTTATGTCTATCGTCGAGCAGGCAGAAGAGAAAACCTCGGAGCTCCGGGAAATCCTCGAAGAGGAAGCGGGAGAATAAAAAACTTCTCCCATCTTCCGATAACATAAGGTGTACAAGATGGCAAGAAAAAACGCATCCTCGAGAAGGTTCGGCTCCCGATACGGATCCAAGACCAGAGAGAACGTGGACGAAGCAGAAAGCAGCGAAGAAGGTTACGAGAGGGTCTCGGCCGGGGTATGGAAGGACAGCGAGACAGGAAGGAAGATCGCCGGCGGAGCCTACAGGGTTGACACCGGTGCTGAGGAGACTATGAAGAAGGCTCTGCAGGTTGAGACCGAGGAGCTCGAAGAGGCGAAAGAAGAGATCGAGGACGATGAAAAATGAGTGATGAAGAGAGGAAAGCGGGCTACAGATGCGTAAAGTGTGAGGAAGCGGTCGCGCTCGATCCCGTGGAAGACAAGATTATCTGTCCTATGTGCAGCCACAGGGTGCTGCTCAAGCTGAGATCCAGCGATCCCACGAGGGTGGAAGCCGTATAGGATGAAAGCCAGGCTCGAGATCGATCACGACAACCCGGACAGGCTGGCGAGGTCGCTCTCACCGAGCATCCAGAGCGACGACAGGGTAAGACAGGAGATAAGTCCATGCACCGATTCGGTGGAGATAAACATCGAGACGAACTCGATCGGGACGCTGAGAAGCGCCACGGACTCCTCAATCAAGCTGGCGATGCTATCAAAGAAGATACTAAGGTGAAAAAGTATGTCAGAAGAACAGGATCCACAGCAGATGCTGATGGAGCTACAGCAGACACAGCAACAGCTCCAGCAGGTAACAGTGCAGAAGGAAGAGACAGAGTCGGAAATCAATGAGGCGAAGAAAGCTCTAGACCGTATAGAGGACGCCGAGGGAAAGGTATACGACTCGGTAGGCTCCATAATGGTCGAGAAGGATAAGGATGATCTTCGTGAAGAGCTCGAAAAAAGGATCGAGGACATGGAGGTCCGCAGGAAGAGCCTGGCGAAGAAGGAGTCAAGGCTGCAGGATAAGATGGAGGACTCCAGGGAAAACCTGCAGGGATCTATGGGCGGGATGGGGTGAAAGCATGCCCGAGGTCGAGTCCCTCACGTCCCGCATGAGGGACATATCGGAGAAGGAGTCCATACCGTCAAACGTTTCAGAAATGCTGGAACAGGCAGCCGGGAAGCTTGAGGACAGCGAAGAGGAGCTTTCGATCCGTGTAAACACTGCTTCAAGCCTGCTGGACCGGGTCAGCAACGATCCCAACATAAAACAGCACACGAGAACGGAGATCTGGAACCTGGCCTCAAAAGTCGAGAGCCTGGGCGACTCCTGAAATATAAAAGGTTAGACCGGCAACTGTACGATAGAGGTTATCAGCATGCCGCTTGACTTTCTGAAGAAGGACGGGGAGGCCCGGGAGCAAGAGGTGGTCGAGGACGAGTTCGTCGAGCTCGATGCCCGAACCGCAGAGAAAGATGAAAAGGTAGTTGTAAAGGCACACACCCTGAAGGAGTACGAGGACGTGGAGGCCGTGCAGGAGAAACTCAGGGACGACAGCATAGTCTGGATCAACATTAGGCCGCTAAAGAACAAGGACATGGCCGACCTGAAGCGAGCGGTTAACAGGCTCAAGAAGACGGTCAAGGCTGTCGACGGAGACATGGCTGGCGTCGACGAGGAGTGGATTGTGGTCTGCCCGGAGTACGCTACCATTGAGAGGAGCGGAAAGATGGCGGACAGCTGAAGGCTGTCAGACGCCTTTCTCCAGGCCCAGATTTCTCATCACGTCTTTCATATCGTCCTCCAGCTGGTCTATTCTATCCAGTATATCTCCCGTTCCAAACTCCACGAAATCCTTCACGCACTCCCTGCAGTAGAGGTCTCCGTTGAACCTCATCGCATCGTCCGGGAGGTTTCCGTCGTCCGAACCGCCGAAGTCAATGATCTTGTCGCACTCCACGCATTTCTTCTCGTATACCATAATAATTATAGGCCGCTCGCTGTATATGAAGCAGTCGGTCGTAGCTGAACTCTACGGAGGTGCGGACAGGTAATTAAAGGACGAAAACCGATGACACTAACCGAAACCGAGTCACTGGAAGAACGATATATCAACTAGTTCAGCCTGTTTACGTCGAGGTTTTGAGGTGCCGAAGTGTCTATATGCAGCGCCTTGTGGAGCGTAGAGGCGAGCGAGAAGCACTTCGACTCCTCTCCGTGGTTTGTCAGCACGCGGTTCGGCGTGGAGCGCAGGTTCTTGCAGAAGTTGATGATCTGCTGCCTGTCGCTGTGGGCCGAGAAACCGGAAACGGTGGAGACATCCAGGTTGATATCAACCCTCTCGCCGTTTATACTCACGCTTGAACGTCCTCTCTGTATCTTGTTTCCGAGGCTCCCCGAGGCCTGGTAACCGACGAAGATCAGAGCGTTGTCAGGGTTCTCCGCCATTCTCTCGAGGTACGAGAGAACCGGGCCGCCCGTGAGCATGCCTGACGTGGCAAGGATGATGCTCGGTCCTCCCTCGTAGACCTTTTTTCTCTCCTCGTGGCTCCCTATCGGCTTCAGCTGGTCGTGGGTGAACGGAGAGTTCTTTTCCTCCATGATCCTCTCCTGCATCTTCTCGGAGAGGAACTCGGGATACGCTGTATGCAACGCGTTGGCGTCCTTGATCATACCGTCGACGTAGACGGTGTAGTCGAAGTAGCTCCTGTCGAGCTCGTCCGCCAGCACGCCCAGAATCTCCTGGGAGCGGCCGACAGCGAAGACGGGCACTATCACCTTGCCGCCCTTGTTCAGCGTCTGCTTGATCTTGGAGAGGAACTTCTTCTGGGCCTCCTCCCTCGGCTGCTGCCTGTCGTCCTTTCCACCGTAGGTCGACTCTGTTATCATCGTTTCCACCCTCTTGAAGTTCGTGTCCGCAGGCCTGAGCATCTCCGACTGGTCGTAGTTGTAGTCCCCAGTGTAGAGCACGTTATGGAGCCCGTTCCCTATGTGAACGTGGCAGAGGGAGCTTCCAAGTATGTGGCCAGCGTTTCTGAGTGTAAGCTTCATATCCGACGTTATATCAGTTACTTCTCCGTACTCGGGCGTGATAGTTCTCTTAACCGCTCTCTTTATCGCGCTGGAGTCATAAGGTGCGTCCTGGTTTTCCTTGTGAGCTATGCCGATGTAGTCCAGCGCCAGCATTATCATCATGTCTCTCGTCGGCTTGGTGCAGTAGAGCGGTCCGTCATAGCCCATCCTGTAAAGATAAGGAATCATTATGCTGTGATCACTGTGTGCATGGGATAAAACGACCGCATCAAGCTCCTGGAGGTCCAGCTCGGGCGCATCAAGTATTGGATACTCTTCCTGGCTTCCGGGTTCCGCGGAGGGGTTGACCCCGCAGTCCATCAGCACCTTGGACTCCTCGGTCTGGAGCAGCACGCTCGACCTGCCGACCTGGCGGAAACCTCCGAGCCCTCCGACACGGACCCACTGGTCCTCCTTCGAGTGGTCTCTCCTGATCTTCTCACCGACCTCATGAAGGAAGTCCTTCCTGAACTCCGGGTCCTCGACCGTCAGCTCGCGGGCTCTGTCCACTATCTTGGACTGTATGGCCGGAACCCTCTCGACCTGGGGGCTCCACAGCGTCTTCTCCTTTATTCTGTCGAGCCTCGATCCGTTCTTCCCGATAACCCTTCCGGGGTTCTCGGCCCTGATTAAAACCTTTCCGAGCGAGGGCTGGAATATCGTCTCGTCGAGCCCTGCTTCCTCCGGCACAATTTCCTCCAGCTTTGTCTTCGCCGACTCCGGCTTTCTGTAGAGCCTTGAGGAAGGCCTGATCTCGACACGTTTCTTCATCTCCGAGACGACCTCTCTGACGGTGTCGGAGTTGTCCAGGAAGAAATCCTCGCTGTCCGTGTATATCACTATGTCAGACGCCTCGTACCTGGTCTCCGATACAGAGGCATCATCCGGCAGAAGATCTCTGACTTCCTCTAGCTCTCCCATCTCTATACCTCTAGTCTACGAGCTCGGATTCGACGGTCTTCTCCTCCACAACCTGGAATCCTCCCTCTTCCGTGATCTCTGCGACCATCACGCCGTTGCCGGACGCGGTGTCTCTTTCCATGGCGCTGCTGACCGCGCTGACAGCCAGCTCCTTCGCCTCATCGTGATCCATTCCCTCCTCGAACCTGTCCTCGAGGAGTCCGTAGGCCATCTGGCTTCCGCTCCCTGTCGAGGTGAACCTCTCGTGCTTCATCAGGCCTCCCGCGGGATCCAGGTCGTAGAGGACGCCGCCATGGTCATTGATGCCACCCAGGATGAACTGGTTCATGTATGGCATCATCTTGCTGCCGTGCATGATGTTCGCGAGAAGAGTGCCAGCTCCTTTGACGGATAGCTCCTTGGTCTCCAGCTTGTGGAGGTTCAACTGGGTTCTCATCGTCCTGACAATCTTCTGGGCGTCTCCGACGCTGCCCGCGATAGTCAGACCCACGTTCTCGTCCAGCTCGTAGATCTTCTTCGCGGTCTTCGATGCTGTAAGGCGACCCATCGAGGCCCTCCTGTCGGCCGCCAGTACCACTCCTTCATCGGTCGTCAGCCCCACAGTTGTCGTTCCGGTTTCAAGTTCTTCCATTTCCTTCTGCTTGTGCTCTTGCATTTTTATCAGCTCCAGAGGAGAAAAGACCCGTACAGGTCTCAAGTCTTAATTCCAAATACTCATCGTACTCTTAAAAGTCCCTGTCACTCCAGGCCGTATCCAGAGGCCAGTTTGCCCGACCGGACGAGGAGCCGGCCGTCGACGATGGTCTCCGACACCGACGGATTCGAAAACACCAGGTGGGAGACAATCCTTTCTTCCCTTGCGGGCGTCATAGATTCGTTGATATCCACCGTTACCAGGTCAGCTCTCTTTCCTTCCTCCAGGGAACCGGCCTCCTTGAGGCCGAGAGCGGAGGCCGCATCCACCGTGACCATGTCCAGAACCTCCTGCGCGGTCATCATCCGGGGATCATCCCCCTTCTGGAGTAATGACGCGATCTTCATCTCCCCGAAAAGGTCCGCGCTGTTGTTTGAGGCGAATCCATCCGTTCCTATGCCTACTTCTATCCCTCTGTCCTCATCTCCGGGACATCCGCTATCCCGGAGCCGAGCTTGTGGTTCGCCGCCGGGTTGTGAGCCACCGAGACTCCTTTCCTTTCCAGGATTTCCAGATCGGAGTTCGCCAGATGAGTGCAGTGGGCCGCTACCACCCTTTCCGACAGAAAGTCGAGGCTATCGAGGTACTCCGCCGGCGTCTTGCCTCTTTCCTCCACCATCTCCCCGTTCTCCTTCTCCGTCTCCGAAAGGTGGACGTGAAGGACCGTGTCGAACCTCTCCGCCTGCTCGGCCGCCCTCTCGAGCGCGGAATCCGAGCAGGTATAGGGAGGTGGGGAGATACCGCCATGGTTATCCTCTCGTGGTCGTCCCAGTTCCTGATGAACTCTCTGCTTTCGTCAAGCCCTTCCTCCACCTCCTGCTCGCCTTATGCTATGAATCCGTTGGCCAGCACCGCCCTTATGCCTGTCTCGTCGACTGCCTGCGCCACCTGTTCCTCAGGAGCGTACATGTCGTTGAATGCCGTCGTTCCGGACTTCAGCATCTCCCTGATACCCAGCACTGCTCCCCTGTAGACGTCTTGATCGGTCATCTCGTTCTCGGCAGGCCAGATGTCTTCCTCCAGCCACTCCTGTAGCGGCCTGTCGTCGGAAATGCCTCTCAGGACTGACATGGAGACGTGAGAGTGACAGTTGATCAGCCCAGGCAGGACGCCTTTTGACTGCAGTCTATAATGGTCTCCTCTTCAGAAGGATCCAGATCCCCTATCTTGTCGATCCTCGAGCCTTCTGTTCTAAGATCGACGTCCTGGATGACCTCTCTCGAACCGTTCTGGGTGACAAGATACCCTATGTCCTCAAGAAGCATCCTCGTCCTCGCCCGGAGACGCCTGGTCCGGAAGGCTTTCGGTGAGGTCTCCGAGATCTCCTGTCTCCGCATTTTCCACCACGTTCTGGACCAGATCGGACACGGGGGACTCGCCCTCATCGCCCGATGAACCCGGCATCAGCTCGGCCGGTATCGTCAGGATCGTGGAGTTCTCCTGGGCGACGTTGTCAAGCGTCTCGAGCGTTCTCAGCTTGTAGCCTCCCTCGCCGAGTATGTCGGACGCTGCACGCATCTCGACGGCTGCCTCGACCTCTCCCTGGGCCTCCTTGATCTTCGCCCTACGGGATCGCTCAGCTTCGGCCTCGGCAGCCATGGCCCGCTCCATCGAGTCAGGTATGGAGACATCCTGGATCTCGACGTCCCTGATGTGGATTCCAAAGTCGTTGGTAGTTCTGTCAAGGTCCTTCCTGAGTTCGTCGGCTATCTCGTCCCTGTGCTGGAGTATCTCGTCCAGCTCCTTCCTTCCGATTATAGCTCGTAGCATGGTCTGGCCGTAGGACACCGTCACGTCGTTGTAGTCCTCCACCTCGAGGACAGCTTTCCTTATCTCCTCCGAGTCACGCTTCACCTTGTAGAACACTATCGCGTCTACGGTCACCGTGACGTTGTCCTTCGTGAGCACCTTCTGAGGCTGGACGTTCACCGCCTTGACCCTGTAGTCCACCTTCTGGATCCACTCAAGGAAAGGTATCTTGACGTTGATCCCGGACCCGAGCACCCGGTTGAACGATCCCAGCCGGAAGACAACCGCGCGCTCGTACTCCTGGTTGATGACTATCGAGAAGTAGAAAACCAGCGCTACAGCAGCGCCGGCGAACCCTCCCGCGGCTCCACCCGCTACAGTGCCGACTCCCGCCAGAACCAGGAAGAGGAATCCCGTGATAACGAATTTTGCTGTCGAAAAGTCCGAGCCAGATACTGAACCGCTCTCGATCTGTTCGATGCCGTTCCGGTTCATGCTTCTGTTTTGCTCACGTTGCTTAAATTTACGGGGGCAGCGCGAACATGAGAAGAGATTTCAGGGTCTCCGTAGGACTCACAAAGCCCTCAGGTGCAGCCATGCTCCCTGGCGGCAACTTTCTATCCGCAGCCTCAGCTCTTTTTCTGATCCTCTCCGGATCCGATTTTTCCTCGTCATCACCGAGAGTACTAGCTTCACTCTCATCATATTTGCCACTGTCGGCGACTCTACCCACCTTCAGAGCTTTCCTGGAGTCAGGATCGTAGTTCTGGGCCGCCTTCTCCGGAGTGTAGATCCAGTGAGTCGTGAAGTAGAGGTTCTCGCCAGCGTGTTCCTTGCCTATCTCGTGATCGATCCTGAGAGTGCCGCTGCCCAAACCAGACATCCTCTCCACGGCTATGACCTCGCCGGATCCGGTTCCAAGAACCCCGTAGACGATGTCATCTCTGGCTCTCTTGTAAGCCCTCATCTCGGCCGTAACAGAAGCGATCTCGCCCGGCTGAACCAGGCCAGCCTCGTCCACTATCTCCACGTCTATGTAAGCGTTTTTGTCGAGGTTGCAGGGATCCCCCTTACCACATTCATCCGGCATACCTCCGCCTGTTCCCCGGTGAGTCGCCGCTACAGATGAAACTAGAAAAAGTAACATCGACACCAATAGTAAGTTTCTCATAACTACTCAGGGCGACATTCTATTTTTTAAATCTGGGCGAGACGTTCGGAGAATCTCGAAATGACACTTTAGATTAATTAAAGTAGAGAAAGGGTA
>JBDGRC010000033.1:0-8348 GCA_042218495.1 Candidatus Nanohaloarchaea archaeon
CCGAAACTGCCAGAGAATATTTACAGGTCACTATCACAATTTTGTTTATGGACTTACGAAATGCGGATACTGATGACATTCCTGAGATACAGGATGTCGCAGAGATTTGCTATCAATCTGCTTATGATGGGGTGTTAAACGCAAAAACTATTGACAAAGTATTGGAAGACAGATATTCCAGAGAAGAATTAGCTGAAATAATATCTTCGGATAATTCAATATTGACGGTTGCTGAAGAGAATAATCAGATAGTCGGGTTTGCATTTATTTCATGGAAAGAAAGCGATGCCGAACTCGATAGCATCTATATTATTCCAGAATATCAAGGTCAGGGAATTGGAACCAAAATGCTGGACTTTGTAATCAAGAAGATTCCCGACCAAGTAGAATCAGTAGGGGTCGGAGCGATAAAAGAAAATGAGGCTGCGAGACGCTTTTACACATCTAAAGGATTTGAAGAGAAGGATGAAGTGATGGAAGATTTTTATGGCGAGAAAGCCGAATGTCAGACCTTTATCAAGAAATTAGATTGAGATAATCCGGGTCCTGCCATTTCCCCAATATTCTCCATTATCAGCTCCTGACAACGGATTTCGGTTTTCCTGTGTACGGCCATCTGACCCTAATGGGGTAGGGTAATTAGATCAGTAACGGTCACTTCCACGTTTTAAATCCTATATAACAGTCAATTCAATATTGTCTGGTTTAGGATTAGGGTTCTTATCCTCGCTCAGGTAATAACTCTCTTGATAAAGATTCTTCCGGTATCAGGCTTTAGGGACATGAATAACGAGATTACAGCTAAAGGTCATTATGGAGTAGCAGTAGGCATTTCTTATTTAAAATTCGTTCTATTGAGTGTGTTAACATGGATATTACCCTTGGCAAGATGGCTAGTTGGTTCTTCGGTGTAATTTTAATTCTCGCAGGACTTGGTTCTCTCACAATGAGCGTGTCAGCAGCAATAGTTTACTTCCTAACAGGACTATTCCTCATACCCAATGTAAGACAGGAAATTGACGAAAGATATGATGTGGCGTTCTCACGATGGGTAGTAGTCCTAATAGCAGTAATAGGAATAGGCTTAGGAGGAGCCCTGATGCAAGGCAACATGGACTCAACCACCACACCTGTGAACGACAATACCAACAATCAGCAACCAGCACAGGATACGAACAATCAGGAACAGACTTCAGACAACCAGATGGATTCAGGAAACCAGCAGAACACACAGAACACTAGAGAAAGCCGTACACACTCTGTAGGAAGCGAATTTACAGTTGGAGATGTGAGGTATCAGGTGAACCGTGTGTCTACCAGACAGAGAATAGGTCAGACAACAGCAGGAACATTCATGGGTGCAGAAGCAAACGGACAGTACTTTATCGTAGACCTTTCAGTAATGAACCAAGCAGATGAATCAATCAGAATGAGAACTTCAAGCCTCAAAGTAGTGATTGACGGTGCAAAGTACAGTCCAGACACCGGAGCATCAGTCTACATGGACGACAGCTTCACATTCGAGCAACTAAATCCAGGAGTACAGGTAGACGGACAAATCGCCTACGATGTACCAGCATCAGCAACAGTAGACTCAGCAGAACTCAAAGTCAATCCTGTAGGACTGTTCTCAACTGCAGAGCCTCACTATGTAGACTTAAGCAGTTAATTCTTTATGTCTCCATTTTCCCTTTTTTCTCTTCTATAATTTATAGAACTTATCAGGCTCTAACTGGGATTCGGCTCTGATTGAATTTAGTTCAAAATACACCTGTAACGCCAATAAACAATGTTTCTAAATTCTTATTTGAAATATACTATTTACTATTTTTAGAGTGTAAAAGGAAGGAAAAGTATATTTAAAAGAGTTTGTGTTAAAGCATTGTTCAGGAGATTACAATGACTTCAAATACGACACTTTGGTTTGGACATATGAACCCTCAAAAGCCGGAATTCCTCGAGTCTGACTACAAGCAGGAGGAGGTAGTTACCTTCGAAGTGAGCCAGAAGATATTCTCAGTCGGGTATGAACTCGAAGAACTTGACGACAAATCAGACCCGGAAGCAGCGAAAGAAGCCTATCGCAACAACGATGACTACCCTGCAAACCGGCCGTCGGTACCCTGGCTCATCGATAGAGTAGAAATAGGCGACATGATAGTAGTCACACCGTTCGGGAAAGACGCAAAGATAAGACTACTAGGTAAGGTATCCTCAGACTGGAAATACCGTGATGATGGTCTCTGGGTAGACCTCGACACATTCAACTATGTAGAAGTAGAGGACTGGGTAATAATCACTAAAGAAGAACTACCAGACTATCTCGAGGAATACAGTGCGCGCTCAACCATACAGCCATGTCGGAAGATAGAGGATAAACCAGAAGACATGGAGGAGCTGGAAGAGCTTTACAAGAGCCGTAAAAGGCTGTAAACTTTCTTTATTTCAGAGCTTCCCTGATATGTTCTTCCTTTACCGTTTCCAGCCCTTCTTCTCTCGGCCTGGACCTTGGCTTCTTCTGCCGCGTCACCTGCGAACTGTTCTAAAACCGTCCCAAGCTGGTCGGCAGAACCCTCGCTGACACGTTTACCGGGGTGCATTGAACGTGTAGAGAACTCTGACATAAGTTTTAATTCTATACCTTCGTTTTTTAGTACTTCTGCACCTGCGACAGGTCTTCCCTGAACTCCCTGACGTAGTTGCTGATGGTGTTGCGGTGAAGGTCAAGGTCTTCTGCCAGTTGCTTCTTATTTCCGAACGGTACGTCGAAGTCTCCTCCGTTGCGGTAGTTATTCCAACAAACTCTGAGTACCTTCCGCCTTTTCTTATTCATCTTTGACCACCTGTTTTTGTGCATTCTCTGAATTGCACAAGTCATCCACCATATTTCTTGCTCTCTCAGTAGATGTTTCCCCATCATACTCATGGAGAAGACGACGGAATTTCTCTTTCTTCTCCTTCAACTGGAAGTTGATGACGACAGGGAAGGGAGGAGCTTCGATATACTCCTCAGGAAAGAAGTTGTCATCAAATTCATCTAACTCAAATTCGGTCTCCTTCTTCTTGCTTTCCAATCTCGCAAAACTAATCAGTTCATCAAAAACAGTCTCTCCAAATATTTTCCTCAGCCTCTCCTTACCATGACCTTGCTCCCTGAGTTCAATAAAGACATCAAGCACATCTTCGGGTTCCGGGTCCTCCTGCAACTTGTTGAGCGTAATGTTTAGTCCTTTAGCCTCTTCTTCGCTGCAGTCATGAAGAACGGAGCAAGGAACTTCGTCTATTCCCTGGAGCTTGGCTAACTTTAACCGCTTGTTGCCATCAACTGCTTCATAACCGTCTTCTACTTCTCTGACGACTAATGGAGTTATTATACCGTTCTCCCCCACATCAGCCCTGAGCGAGTCCTTGATGCGGATGTTTTCTTCTTGCTTGTTTTTGAGATATTGAATATTTTCCTTTGCGATGTATTCTAGGTCTGTATCATACGTCATCATTTACCACCTCCTGTCCGTCGAAGTGGTCTTGTATGTGTTTCCATACCTCGATGTTGTGCTTATCCAGCTCGTAGTTAGAAACTACGTAGAACTCGTTGTATTCCCTCATATCTTCCAGCTTTTTCGCTGTGAAAAATCCTGTATACTGTTCTCCTGAGAGGAATATCTGCCCTGCTCTCGGACCGTAGGTCCAGCTCGTCGAATCAGCTGAATAGATTAAATCCTTAACTACCCTCAGGTACTCTGGGCTTGTTACGCCGAAGAGATGTGTCTTGACCTTGTTCTCCTTGCAGTACTTGAGTCTTGAGATGAGTTCCTCCTTCTGCTTTCTTGTATCTCCTTTTGATGCAACCCCTCCAACACATATGTAGTCATATTCTTCGACCAGCTCCTGCAAGTAGTCTCTGCCCCAGCCGAGATGCCATACTGGCACAGGGTCCAATTCCTTTATTCTCATCCATTCTAACGCCTTTTCGGATTGTTCTCGTCCTTCGATGTAGGGAGGGTCTATTACTGGATAAAAGGAGAGTTCCTTATGCCTACCGTTCTTCTCCAACAGTTCAATATATCGTTCTACAAACCCCTCCCAGTCCAGACTCCAGTTATCCATCTGTTGTTCGTGCTGCTGTATCTCGTTCTGGATGGAGAAGAATCCGTTGTCAAGTGCGAGTTTTACGTCATCAGGCTTCAGCCTTATGATTTCGTCCAGCTTGTTACCAGCATGGTCGTTCAGGGAGGCAAGTGATACCATCCAGTACTTGATTCCATGTTCTCGTGCCAGCTTGATTTTACGTCTTTCTTCCATTCCGGCCAGATATATTTTCATATTATTATATAGCCACCTTGTAGGGGTTTGTTTGACCAGCAAGCTTTTTAAATCTTCTCTCCGGACAAATGAAGGTATTTAACATATTCTTTAGGTTAAAAAATAATATTCTTCCGCAACTCAGTCCAAGAATTGGTTCCAACTCCACGAAGAAATATTATTTTTATAGAAGAAGCCTCTCAGAGCGTCAGCAATATAATATAAATCAAAGTATTTCGGTTCAAATCCGGGTCCTGCCATAAGTATTGTTGTCTTTAATAAAGGTTAGAAGGCCTATCAGGGCTGTGAGAAAGTATTCGGTTGTCTGGGGTAGCTATGCTGCGGGTCCATTCTACCCCATAGTTCTGAATCTCTTTAGTTTGCTCCGACCAAAATGTTTATAAATTCTTCACTACTTTTGTATTGTTACAATGTCTGGTGACTACGTTCCGCTACAGTAGAATCCTGTCCGAGCGTTCTAAGAGTCATCAGGCTAACGAATTTTCCGTGATTTCTATGGAATCCACAACTAGAGGTGGGTATGTTCCACCAACGGCACATAGCTAACTACCATCGAAACTTCTTCGAAGTTTCTGGTGTTGCAGAAACTCAGAGAGTTTCGAACCGCTCAAAATCTGTCAACAGTCTTTTTTCAGCAGCTGCCGGTGATCTACTGTGAACTCTTCTTTTTCCGAGGTAGCTGTTGTTGGCTGCGGGAACATGGGGTCGGCAATAGCTAAGGGTCTGTCTCAGGACTGTTCCGTGACCGGGATTGACAGGAACAGAGATAAATTAGAGGAGATAGAGTCGCTGGATGAACGTAGAACTGACTTCCAGGATGTGGAGGCCGATCTGGTTTTTCTGGCTGTCAAGCCTGGCGATGTGGAGGAAGTTCTATCTCAGATGGAGCTAACCAGCGAACAGATCCTGGTCTCGGTAGCGGCCGGGATAACCGTAGAATGGCTGGAGGAAAGGACGGAGGCCAAAGTTGTCCGGCTGATGCCCAACCTCGCCGCGGAGTTTAGAGAGACGGCGGGTGCAGTAACTTTCGGTCAGGTAAAAGAGTCGGATAAAGAAGCAGTGACCGAGCTCCTAGAAGAACTGGGGACAGTGGTCGATATCGATGAATCCCAGATGGATGCCGCGACCGCCATCAATGGAAGCGGACCTGCCTTTGTCTACTACCTCATGAAGGCCATGAGAGAGGCAGGCCGAGAAAGAGGACTCGAAAAAGAGAAAGCAGAGAAACTGGCGGTACAGACCTTCCGCGGAGCCTCTAGAATAGTATCGGAGACTGACAGGGACATAGAGGAACTGATAGACGCGGTGTGCTCACCCAACGGAACCACAATAGAAGGCATGGAAGTACTAAGGGAGAGCGATGTCGAACGGCAGATCGACAGAACTGTCGGGAAGACAACTAAACGATCACGAGAGATAACCAGGAACTACTCCGGTACAGGAGATAGAGACCGCCTTGAAGCTGCCGAAAGGGTAGTGGTAAAGATAGGAACCTCTTCCCTCACAAACGGTTCGGGAGTCGATAGGCAGAAACTGGAGAAGATAGCTGAAGAGGTAAACATCCTGATGGAAGAGGGTAGAGAAGTGATTCTGGTGACCTCTGGTGCTATCGGTGCAGGAAAGTGCGTTGTCTCGGAAGATATACAGGAAATGCAGGCTGCATCCACTATAGGCCAGAGCAAGCTGATGAGTACGTATTCCGACGCTTTTGAAACCCACGACAGGGAAGTGGCACAGCTGCTCCTGACCTCCAACGATCTCGAAAAGAGGGAAAGATTCCAGAACTTCAGGAACACTGTGGAGAAACTCCTTGACTGGGATGTAGTACCCATCATCAACGAGAACGACGCTGTAGCAGTGGAAGAGATCAAGCTAGGAGACAACGACATAATCGCGTCAATGGTCGCAGCAGGGATAGACGCGGACCTGCTGGTCACGCTCACCGATGTCAACGGGATCCATACAGAAAAACCGGGAAACGGGGACGCCGAAAGGATTTCGCTTGTGGAAGGAGAAGACCAGAGAATCGAAAGAATCCTTGAGAATACCGATAGGGAGTTCGGAGGAGTAAAGACCAAGATCGAGGGAGCGAAGAGAGCTGTAGAAAACGGGGTTTCTGCGGTTATAGCCGACTCCTCGACCCGGAACGTTCTTGAAAGGATCCTTTCGGGGGAAGACATTGGCACCTACTTCAGGGTGGTAGAATGAACGCTGAGGAAAAAGCCGCAAGGGCTGAAGAAGCCTCAAGAGAACTCTCATCTCTTTCGGAACGAGAGAGAAACCGGCAGCTGGAAAAGATCGCTGAAGCAATAGCTACCAGGAGAGATGAGATTTTGGAGGCGAACAGGAGGGATGTGGAAGATGCAGAAGAGATGCTGGAGAAGGGGGAGTACAGCCAGGTTCTTGTTGACCGGTTAAAACTGGATGGGAAAATTAGATCGCTCCAGGAGATGGTTCGTGGAGTAGCGGCGCAGGAAGATGTGATAGGCAAAACTCTAGACGCCACCGAACTGGCTGAAAGTCTGGAACTGTTCAAGGTCTCGACACCTCTAGGCGTTGTGGCCACGATATTTGAATCTCGGCCCGATGCCCTGATCCAGATAGCCGCTCTCTGCCTCAAATCGGGCAACTCTGTAGTCCTGAAAGGCGGGAGCGAGGCTAGCCGCTCCAACAGGAAACTCTACGAACTGATAAAGGAGGTTACGGATGTGGACGGCTGGATCCAGCTGGTTGAGACGCATGAAGAGGTAGACCAGCTGCTGGAACTGGAAGACCAGATAGACCTGATAGTTCCCAGAGGAAGCAAGTCCCTAATAGAGCACATACAGGACAATACCTCGATACAGGTACTGGGCCACGCCGAGGGAATCTGCCACGTCTACATCGATTCGGACGCAGACCTGGAAAAAGCCGTGAAGATAGTCGTGGATGCCAAGACGGACTATCCTGCAGCCTGTAACGCCGCCGAGACACTGCTGGTACACCGGGAATCCGCCGATATGCTTCAGGAAATAGTCGCCGAGCTAGATGAACACGGTGTAACAATCGTTGCTGGCAACCAGGCAAGGGAGATCGTAGATGTCGAAAAGGCGGAGGAAGCCGACTGGAGCCGGGAGTACGGAGATCTTAAGATCTCGGTCAAGTTGGTCTCCAGCATTCAGGAAGCCGTTGAACACGTGGACTTGTATGGTTCTGGTCACACTGATGCGATAATCACTGAGGATGAGGAACGAGCCAACCGTTTCCTGAGCTCCGTTGATTCTTCCAGCGTTATGTGGAACGCGTCCACACGTTTCGCGGACGGCTACAGATACGGTCTGGGCGCAGAAGTAGGAATATCTACAGGGAAAACACACGCCCGTGGTCCTGTAGGACTAGAAGGCCTCACGACCTACAAGTACGTACTCAAGGGTTCTGGCCAGAAGGTATCGGAGTTTGATGAGAAAGATTACACCCACCGGAGTATAAACGATATTCAAGAGGAGAACATACCATGACAGAATCACCTTTCGACGTCGAAATACAGGTTGGAACCGTTCAAAAAGCAGAGAAATTCGAGGAGGCTAGGAAGCCGGAGATGGTGAAGCTCTGGATTTCAGTTGATGACAGAGAGTTCCAGAGTGCGGCCCAGCTAGGGCATAATTACTCTATCAAGGAACTTGAAGGTAGGCAGGTGATGTGCGCTACAAATCTGGGGGAGATGAAGATAGCTGGTTTCACCTCCGAAGCGTTGACAGTCGGAGTCCCAAATGAGGAAGGAGAGGTGATACTGGTAGCGCCTGACGAGGAAGTACCAGAAGGCGGCACTCTTTTCGGCGAGATCGAAAACTCTTAAGTTTTCTTGATCCACACGAAATCTCCGATTTCGGCGGGATAGTGTAGCGGACTATCATCGATGCTTTGAGAGCATCGGACGGCGGTTCAAATCCGGGTCCTGTCGAGTCACTCTACAAGCTCTTCGGCTTTTTCCTGTATGCCGTGTCTTCCGATTCCGCACTGGTGGAGGAGTTCCTGCTTTTCGCCGG
>JBDGRC010000034.1:0-5272 GCA_042218495.1 Candidatus Nanohaloarchaea archaeon
GGCGTAAGGCCCGTTCCGCTTCAGCGACTTGTGAATATCATTTACTCCGGCCTTCTGGTCATCTCCGAGACGCACATCGAAGTCATACGAACTACCGAAGCTAGGTGTATCGTAGCCGAGTTCTTGAGCAGTGGTGAGCTTGCTTAGGTCGGCTTCTCGGCCAGCGAAGCTCATGGAATCGAAGTATCGGTCGATAGCTGTGGCTGCCTCTGCTACCCGTTTCTTCGGATCCTTCTTCAGGTCATCTGGTAGGGAGCGTCCGCGGCTGAAGCTGCCGAACACACACGAAGCCGGATACGGTAGTTCCATATCGTAGTCCGGAATGTAGATGTCCAGCATTTCCTCGTCATCCTCCACGAAGTCGATGCCGTGCTTCCGGCTCCAGTACTCCGGCGTAGGATAGCTCTCTCCGTGGTACTCAAACGATTTCTCCGAAGCCTCGAAGTCTGCCTGTCCAACTAGCTGGCCGCTCTTCCACTTCGGAAGAACTTGGACGTCAACACGCGTATCCGGATTCTCCGCATTCTGGATTTCTTCCGCAGACAGGCCTTCCATGATACGCGTACACGGGTCGATTGAGATCGCCGGCTTCTCGTTGATTATCTCTGCTTGGATCTCGTAGGCTTCCTTGAAATCCGAAGATGAGTCCAGGATGTCGTCGACTCTGACGTACTTGCGCCCGACCTGCTGGAATCCGTTTTCGGAGAGATGTGTGCGAACACGGTTCTGCCAGGCTTCCTTCACTTCATACCGAGTCGCAGGTTGCTGACTCAGGAACTCGGGACTGAAGGTATCGTACCGTGACCGGATCAAGTCCAGCTCGCTACCTTCCGGGTTGATGAGCGTGATGTCTCCGTCGCTGTCCTGCGGTGCGAGAGCCGCGTCGATACCTGCCTCGTTGAGGCTGGAGATTATCGACTGGATGAAGGAGATCCGCTCACGTTTCTCGTCGACGGGCAGGCCGCTCAGCCTGACGCGTCGACTCGTCGTTTCTTCGGGACTGTTCCGCATCTGGAAGATGTTGGTTAGCATCATCGGTAATCGCCTCCGAGCTTCTTCTGGAACGAGTCAATATCCAGATTGGACACGACCTCGTCCGTGATGTACCGTAGGACATCAACCTGGACGTCCGGCGGGATCTGTTGTCCGTGGACCGTGACCTTTCCTTTCTCGTAGAAGGAGACGTTGTACGTTGACTGGTCCGGCAGGTCTACCCTGGCTTTCTCCAATGGCTCTTTCTCGTACTGCTGCCAGAAATCGGTCTCCTGCAGGCCAGGGAGATGCCTTGCTGAGACACTCTTCGGTTCCCTACTTGTCGGAGCGAAGTCCGCCTCACGGACCTTATTCGCCTGCTCAACTACGTCTTCGAGATCATCTTCGTCGAAGGTTACCGGCTCGTAGTGGATGTCCGTGTCCAACAGATTCGAGACCATCCGGACCACGTCGCTCTCCACGTCCTGGTTCGGGAGATTGGCGTCGTAGGCCACGTACCCATTCCCGAGGAAAATGATCGGGTACATGTCCGCGACCTTGATGGTCTCATCGTCACCTTCCAGCGTCGTCACCTCAGTCTCCTCTTCCTGTGCGTATTCGACGTAGCACATCTCGCCTCTGAAAGCTTGGAAGCTTCGAGGTAATGTGCCGCTTCGCAGCTTTTCGCTGGACTCCAGCGCCGACATGTTCTCTACGCGATTTTGGATCTTTTCGAGATCTATTCCGTCGTCCCGTAATGGGAGGATCTTGTAGCTAGCCATGGAACTCACCGTTTTGATCGATTCTGAGTTGTACGAATGGTTTAACCGGGTTCTTGACCCGGTAGTATGCCGATCTTCCCTGCTTTTCCGACTCGACCAGGCCCTCTCCTTTCAAGTCCTTCAGGTGGTACGACACCGTCGACTTGTCCCTATCAAGTAGGTCGACAAGCTGTGACGGCCGGATACCCCGCCTGTGATTCCACAACAGCATGTGGGTCAGTATCGTCAGCTTCGTATCCGACAAGTCGTACACCGTTTCTTCCAAATCCACGAGGTTCAACTTCTCAGCAGCAGCTTCCACAGACTCAACGCTTCCCAGCTCCAGTTCCTTCACGAAGGCCTCTCTCAACGACGTCAACGCCAGTCTGGTGAACACACCAGGGATACCGCTGCTGTACTCGTGGATTTGTTTGAGGAAGGCCTCGGGGAGTTCCAACCCGTCATCGGACACAACCTCGAATACCTGTTTCAACGCCGCCACAGACTCCTTCTCCGAAAACGGTGTGAGATGAACCTCTGTTGAGACTGGGAGTACAGTTTCTACATCTTCTGAATGGTGTTTCCAGTACTCTGGTGTCCACGAGGACACCAGCAAGGCATCGTCGACAACGCTCTCAATCACCCGGAAAGACTCAACGAGGCTCTCCGCCTGCTCCCATTCACAGTCATCAACGTAGACGACGACCTTGTCTATACCTCGGAGCTCGTCCCTGATTTCGAAGATCCTCTCTTCTTCAGCCCCGAGCTCGGAGAAATTCTCGGCGTCGTAGAACCGCTGCTCTATCCCCGGTTCAATCTGCTTCAAGAGGTCGGTAACTGTGTGGAGGAATTGCGTCTTCCCGATCCCGGATACACCGATTACGGGCAGGTGGTAGACGTTGCTTCTCCGTGAGAAGAACCCGATGTACTCCGCGACTTCCTCTAACTGCTCCTCATGATTAACCGCCTGCTCCGGATTTTCCTGGAAATACTGTGCGAGATACTCTGTGTCGGCCCTGTCCGAATCGATTCCCTGTTCCTGCAGCCAGGCCTCGTAATTGCTGATCTGGCCTTCCTGACCGCGTTCGAACGCTTCTTGGAACCGATTCAGTTTGTCTAACTCGTCATCCATGGAGTGAAACCACCGCGTATTTCTCAAACTATACTCTATCAACAAAATTAATAAAACCTTCCCCAGTTATTCAACTAATATGCCAGTTGACCGTTCCTAGGTCAGGTCGAAGGAGGATAGGAAACCTATGCCAGAAAACCCGAACACAATCTGCTAAAACGCAGTACAGTTCAACGAAAAGGAAGAAGCAGAGACGGCATCAAATCATGATTCGAGCAGAAGAACTAGTACTTGAGTGGTTCCCCTCCAATCCTACTTCCTCCTCTCTATCACCGAATGATTCTACACTGCTCGATTACCTGTCTCAATTCACTGGGGATCTCGTCCACATCAATGTCTTCGGCAAGCGCCCGCCCAAACTGCGGCTTCGAAGGCTCAACTTCCTCAAACTCTCTACGAAGCACTTCCTCCCGCGAAATGCCTTGCCCATCCATTCTACTCTGGAGGTCACTCGGACTTCTATCGTACTCCGTGATTCCGCTGAGAACATCGCAAAATTGTTCGAGTGAGATCACTCTGAAGAATTGTCCTTCCAAGTCTTCCGGTAATTCGACAACCTCGGTCGCCATCTCCTCGATAATCTCAACCAACTCCTCGTGTCTCGAATCCTTGTGGCGGTCGTTATCAATCAGAACTATCGACGGGATATTGAACATCTCTGTGACCTTTAGGAAATTCTCGAACCCCATCTTCCCATTCACCTCAATCAGGGATATCCCAAGCCGATCGAAAGCATATACCTCCTCCTCGGCCTCATGAAGCATAGAATTGAGTACCGGGATCGTCTGCCATTCAGACTGTCCTTCACACAGTAACACAGCTCTCGAGAAGAACATCTCATTATTGTCCGGCGTAATCTTGGCCCTGATTGTCTCAATTTCGTCCTCAGAGAAAGATGACTCGTCTACAGAGTGAACTCTGGACTGGTTATCATTCTTCGCAACTCTAACAGTATCGAACAGGTCCTCTGCACTCACCAGAAATGCCGAGTGAGTGGATAAAAAGACCTGATAATCTTGGTCAGCGAGATCATCTAGAGTATCATACAACTGTCGCTGAGCATGTGGATGTAAATCGTTCTCCGGCTCCTCAAGCCCGAAAATAACGTCTTTCTCATCATTATCCTGCTCGGAAAGCTGCCATAGACAAGCCAGGATGAAAGATGTGTGAAGCCCTGACCCCATATTTTGAATGTCCGTGTCAACACCATCATCTACCGAGACATCAACATTAGTCAAGATAGACTCAAGATCAGGAACTGAGATCTCCAGGTTCAACTCGTTTATCGGCACATGCTGATCCAGCTTCTCCCGAATCTCCTGCTCAAGAGTCTGGATTTCATCAAATTTCTCCTCCTCATTCAACTGCTGATTAACCTCGTCCAAAGCCTCACGAAGTACGTCTTTCTTCTCCTCAGGAACTGACCCTATTACATCCTCCAGAAGGCGACCAAGTAATGCATTCGTACTTGTCTTGGTTTCATCTGCTATATTCCTATCTGACTCAAAGTACTGGAATTCGGGCAGATTCTCCCGCAACATACCCTTTATACCCTGGGGATCTGTGACCTCTTTATTTGTCCACTCTGCTTCCCCCGAATCCAGATAATTCCTGATAGTAGGTTCTATCTCATTACCATATCTGTTACCGCTCCAATCGTCAATCTGGTGTGGTTCCAGCTTCTCTTCATGTTCGTCGTAGATTTCCTGGAGCTCCCCTGCGTTCTTGTCACCAATACCGCGGAAATCTTCTATCGCCGGAACCTGTTTCTGGACTACGAAGCGCTTATTCTCGGGAGTTTTATCCTCATCGTCGAACGGATAAATGGTCTTTACCCAGAGCACCCCGTCCGAAATATACTCTTCAAATACATCCAATTCATCTTCTGTTAGGTCGGTGAACCACACCTGGATTCCTATATCTTGGCCGGTGCTCTTCAGGTGGAAATCCTGAAGCTGATGGGGTGAAGTCGGGCTTATATCAAGAAACATATCTACCGCTCTAAGGAGATTCGACTTCCCAGCGTTGTTTTCTCCAACAAGGACCAGCTTATCTCCGATATCGATAGGTCCAGAGTCCTCGTAAGATCGGTAATTCTGAATCCGTATTCTATCTATCCTCATTCAATTAGTGGGTCCTCCATTCCTCGATAAAGACTACCACAGCTTCCAACTCCTAAAAAACTGTTGGGGAGAGAACAGGATGCTGCTCACGGCTGTAGTTCCGTATAAGACGAATCTCGTCAAACAATTAGAAGTACACTCATATCTGCTCCTATGAATCCACGGACGGCGTAGCGATCACTTTTTGGTGGTTTGTTCGAGGAGTTTGTCTTGTGCGAGTGAGGCGATCAACTGGCTGCGTTCCTGGGCGTCCATTTGTGAGAAGGCGCGCTTGTAGCGGTTGA
>JBDGRC010000035.1:0-3419 GCA_042218495.1 Candidatus Nanohaloarchaea archaeon
CTCATCGAGCAAAGACTCCGGTTCTGCGTCGGATGGGTCGGCCCTCCCTGGTATGGGTTCGGGTTCGACCGAGTCTTCCAGCAGCTCGAGTTCTCTCAAGAGCACGGCTTCAAGCTCCGTGGATATAGAGGATGTCCATAAACAGAACAAGCAGATAATCAAACTTCTCGAGGAGATCAAATCCGAGGTAGGAGGAAGCTCCAATGAGCTATTATGATAACGTGAAAGACTCAATCCAGGACAAGGAGGGTTCGGGTTCCAGCGGCTCCAGCACCCCGAACTTCGACACCCTGAAAAAAGCCGCTGAAGAGACCAGCAACGAGGACGAAGAGGAAAAAGGCGATGACACCGAGATAGAGGTCCTTGAGGAAGGCCTCAGGCGAGAACCCTCCGGGAAGAACCAGCAGACTTCGAAAGGCGCCGCAGGTAGTAAAGGCCAGGACCGGCAGAAACAGCAAGAGAGAAGCGCTGGGCAGGAGAAAACTGGCCTTGAGGCCCGGGAAGCCGGTCAGGGACAGCCTTCACAGTCCGGCTCGATAGAAGCTTCTGGTCTAGAGGAGAAACTGGACAGGATAATAGAGCAAAACGAGAGGATGATAGAGATTCTCGAGAGTTTCGGTAGCTGACTTTAGACTACTTCTACCGTTATCTTCCTTCTTCCTTCGTCTGTAGTTTCAAGTTCTTGCCGGAGCTTGATCTCCAGTTCCATCTGTTTCATGGAGTCGGTTTCGAAGAACTCCATCTCGAGCCTGTTGTCAGTGGTGGGCTCTATCTCGACTTCCTGGCGGCCCTTGAAGCTGAGTCCTACTTCTCCTTCGCGGATTTTTTCTGCGAAGTTCTCGAGAAAGTTGGCGAGTTCTTCGTTCGTGAATTCAAAATCAAGCTCTACCTCTTCCTGTGACATAAGCAGTCTTAAGGGGTGAACAGTTTTATTTTTTAGGCTCGTTCTTCTCCAGTTTCCGGGCCAGCCAGTGGTCTTCCTCTTCCAGCTCTCTTATCGACTCTATCGCGAAGAGATAGCCCGTCCCTATCATTATCAGGCCGAGAACCGCCGGGCTGAAGTTTGCAAGGCCTACAAGCGGTAGAAGGTTGGATATCACAAGGAGGATTCCGAGCACGAAAAGCGTGAAAGAAACCGATACTTCCTGGGTAGTCGAAAGCTTCGTGAAACCGAACCGGTCTTCTTCGCTCATCGTTTCGCACCTCTACTCATTCTCGTTCAGCTCCTCGGTGTCGAGGTCCCTGTTCTTCGGGTCGAAGGCGGAAGGCAGGTGGATGTGGTATTTTCCTTCCCGCTTCCTTATGACCAGCGGGATCTCCTGCAGCAGTCTCGAAACGTTTATGTTGTAGACGCCTTCTTCCTGGACCCTGATTGAGTCTAGGTCGAACTCGAATTTAATGTTTTCTCTCTCCTCGACTCCTTCCTCGACCATCTCCTGGATGTCCTGGGTCACTTCCTGCTTCTCTTCCTCGCTCATCTCCGCGTCCTGCTCGTACATGAAAAGCGATGAGCCGCATTCACACCCGTTTATGAGCTCGTCGGAGCCGTCCTCGTATGTTTTACCGCAGTTCATACATCTATGAGGCATATGTATCCCTCTAGCTGTCTTCTTCAAGTTTTGCGAGGAAGGAAACCGAGTCCTTCTCCTCCTTGATTTTTTCCATCACACGCGAGTTACCGACTATGGTGAGTCCTTTCCGGTACTTTTCGTTGAGCACCTTGTCGTAGAACATGCTCTTGGCCTTCTGAAGGCGGGAGCTGTCCGCCTCGAACCCCATGAACTCGACGCCCGGGAAGTCCTCGTCCACCTCCTCCATCGAGTTCTCGATGAGTCGGCGTTTCTCCTCCGGAGTCCATGCCTCTTCCAGCACGAGAACGGCGTTATCCTTCACCTTGTCCAGGATTAAATCAAGCTTATCATCGAATTCGTCCTCGGATAACCCTTCTTTTGAGAGAAACTCTATGGTGACTCCGTCATCTGCCATTAACTTAACCTTTCGATTATTTCCTCATAAAGTTTGTCTATATTGGTGCCTTCCTTGGCGGAAATCTCTATCACTGGGTGCTGAGGGAAAGCGTCCCTGACTCTCTTCGGGTCGGCGTCGTCGAGGTCTATCTTGTTCGCCACTACGAGAATAGGGATATCCTTTGCCTCCAGGTTCCCGATTATGGTGACGTTGACCTGGGTGTAAGGGTCCTCGGTCGCGTCGAAGATGACAAGACATGCGTCGACGTTGTCAAGGTACTTGATGGCCTCGACGATACCTTTCGTCGCTTCCTTTGCGCGGCCTTTCGCCTCTTCCTCTTCCAGCCCGTGCTCGGTAAAGTCCTTGAAGTCGACGTTGGTGGATATGCCGGGCATGTCCAGAAGGTTCATGTTGATAGAGCGGCCGTTGGCGTTGATCTCGGCCTCCTCCTTCTTTTCAACTACGCGGGTCTCGTGGGGTATCTCCGACACATCGCTCATCTCCTCCCCTGTAAGGTCGAGAGATATCTGGTTCGCCAGCGTCGATTTACCGGCGTTAGGCGGGCCGTAGATACCGATGCTAACATCTTCTTTTCCCGAATCGCTGAAGAAATTGCTGAAGAGTTCCTTGATCTTACTGATCATTTTGACACCAGCTGATAATAAATCGGCTTCTTAGATATAAAAACCCAACGACGGATTATCCGCTGGATTCACACCGTTCGAATAATAAAGACGGGGGAGGAAAAAACCGGTATGACGACCGAAAAAGGCGTGATACTTGTTGTCTACAAGGAATCCCGCGGCCACAGGCGCTTCCTGGTGCTGAAGAGGACCAAGAACTGGGAGGGCTGGGAGCTGCCTAAAGGCCACCTCGAAGACGGCTACGAGTCGACTGTTCGCCTCGAACTCGAGGAAGAAGCGGGTATAGAGGAGAGCGAGATAGTCGAGGTAGAGGAGATGGGCGAGACGGTCTCCTGGAGCTTCGAGGACGACGGCGAGGAGATACACCGGGAGTACAGGGCCTTCCTGGTCAGGGTCGACGGGGACGCCATCGTGGATGTATCCGGGAACCCGCACGACGAGCACGACTCGGGCTACTTCTTCAACTATGACGACGTGCATTCGCTCCTGACCTACGACGACCAGCGCTCGCTGCTCAGGGAGGCAAAGGAAACGCTGGAGTAACTTCCCACTTTTTAACACTGGAACCCATCAGGTTCAACAGGTGAGAAACTTGACTGAACCCGACCAGATGCTTGAACTCTACCAGTTCGAGGGCTGCCCGTTCTGCTCGAAGGTAAGACAGAAGCTCACGGACCTTGAACTCGACTTCATCGCAAGAACCATCGACCCCAACGGCGACCGCGAACGCGTCGAAGAAGTCTCCGGACAGACAGGTGTCCCGGTGCTCGTCGACCCGAACACGGACACGGTCATGCCCGAAAGCGA
>JBDGRC010000036.1:0-28424 GCA_042218495.1 Candidatus Nanohaloarchaea archaeon
CTTCAGGGCCAGGTTGAACCTGTCCAGCTCCTTCAGGAAGTCTACCTGTATCACGGTTAGAGTTGTTGCCGGTCGAATAAGAAGTGGAGGGTCCTCTAGGAAGGAGTTATACACGGGTCCCGGAGCGGCATGCATTCCTCAGGACTCATTTACCACTTCCTCTATCACGTCTTCGACGGTCTTGCCGGACTTCTCAGCCTGGAAGGAAAGCCCTATCCTGTGCCGTAGCACTGGAGCGGCTACCTCTTCGATGTCCTCCTCCGAGACGTGGTTCCGTCCTTCGATTATCGCTCTTGCCTTGGATGCGAGCACCAGTGACATAGAGGCTCTTGGCGAGGCTCCAAAGTCGAGATCTTCGTGATTCCTCGTGTCTGCTGCTATCCTGACGGCCTTCGAGCTTATATCATTGGCTATGGGAACTTTCCTGGTAAACTCCTGGAGCTTGATAAGCGACGCTCTGGACATGACTTCCTCGAGCTCCGGGTCGAAGTCGAGGACGGAGGTGAACCTGTTCACGATCTCCTCTTCCTCCTCGACCGAAGGATAGTCGACCTTTACCTTCATGAGGAACCTGTCGCTCTGGGCCTCGGGAAGAGGGTAGGTTCCCTCCTGGTCGATCGGGTTCTGGGTGGCCATGAGGAAGAAGGGTTCGTCAAGCTGGTAGGAGTCGTTTCCCACGGTCACCTGTTTCTCTTCCATGGCCTCGAGCATTGCGGCCTGGGTCTTCGGTGTCGCACGGTTTATCTCGTCTGCGAGAACCATGTTGGCGAAGATGGGTCCCTCCTGGAACTGGAAGTTCTCTCCGCCGGATTCTTCGTCAATGATCTGGGTTCCAGTGATGTCAGTGGGCATCAGGTCAGGAGTATTCTGTATTCTGGAGAACTCGAGACCCAGCACTCTGGAGAGCGTCCTGACCATCTTCGTCTTTGCCAGACCAGGGTAGGACTCCATCAGTACGTTGCCGTCGCACAGCATCGCTATCAGGAGCTGCCGCTGCACCTCCTCCTGGCCCACGATTACCTTGCTGACCTCGTCCAGCACCTGGTTAAGCTTTTCGTTTGCCTTTTCGTACTTCCCGGCTTCGTCCATTCCCTTGATGTTCATGTTTATCCTTGATTGATTCCGAATTAAATCCGTTAGCCCAGATCCTTGATGGCGAGGCTGTACCTCTTCGCCAGCTCAAGGTCCTTTTCGTATGATTTTGTGGCGTCCAGCCGCAATCGTTCCGATTCTCCTCCTGAATCAGTTGCGTTGGTGGCTTCAGCGCTTCCTTCCCCCTCTACGGAGAAATCTACCTCCATGTCGGATGGATCTATCTCGCTTTCTTCTCCATAGATATCAGAGTTGTTTTTGAGTTCGAAAGATTTGTTTTCTTCGCCTTCGCCGACTATATCCTGTATATCATCTGGCGTCTGGAACAGATCGGTGTTGCCGCCTACCTGGAAGTCTGCGAGGCCACTCATGACGGTAAGAAATGAAAGGGCGCCGACCGCGAGCGTCTTGTAGATTATCTGTTTTGCTGGCACTATGCTTTCGGAAGTTACTCTTCTTGCACGATCCAGTAGATCGTCGAAGAGCGCCTGCGATACGATGTTGCGTTCGTCGAGGTTGTCTCGAGCTGTTCTTAAGATCTCCTTTAGTTCGGGGTTTTCTTCCTCATACATCTCCAGGTGATACTGCTTCGTCCTGTAATACAGATCTAAAGTTCCAAAGACGAGAGCAAAGCCTGTTATCGCGTAGATGTTCTTCACGGACGAAAATATCTGTACGTTCGTAACGAAAAGTACAAGGTTGGTTGCCAGAAAGAATATCAGGGTGTCCAGCATCGCCTGGAGGACGTTGACCTTGATGAATTCTCTTTTGAGCTGGATCAGCAGTCTTTCTACTCTCATGTGAAGCCTTCTTCAGGGAAGTGGTCGTCGCATGTTTTTAGGGAATCTTCTGTGAGGTTGTCCTCATTTTTCTCACATACGTCTTTGAAGTCCTCGAGAATGTCTGAGATATTGGATTCGAGATTCTCGATCTTACTTTCTTTATTTTCTACAGTGTCTTCCAGATCTGATATCTCGCTATTTTTCTCTGATATAGTTGCCTTTTTTTGTTCGAGTTCTGTCTGCAGCCCTGCGTTCTGGTCTTTGAGATTTTCAATACTGGTGGAAAGCGTTGCGACCTCCTGCGTTAGGTTCTGTCTTTCGGCCTTGAGAGTGTCTATTGTCTCTCTTTTGTCCTCTAGAGTCTGGCTGAGGTTTTTCTTTTCGCTTACAACATCACTCAAACGCCCCTGGAAGAGGACTGCCAGTCCAGCTAGTAAAGATAGCACTAAGACTGTTGAAGCCAATAGAAACGGATTAAGACGTCTTTTCAACATTGGAGTGTTCATTTCTTGCCGTTCACCTTTCGATATCCTATTTCGGCCAGGAAGACGAGCAGCGCTGCTGCGATGAAGAAGCTCCCGAGTTTTTGCTTCTTTATTGTTTTTTTGCGGCTGAAGGTCTTTATATCCTGTTTCAGTTCTTCGGTTTCGTTAGGGGTATAGACTTGCCCTCCTGTGTCCCTCACCATTTCTTTCATGTCGGGGTTGTAGCCTACTTTTTCGTACTCGTCGTTGTAGTTGTATGCGTAGCTTTTTCCTGCAAAGCTACCGATGCCGACGCTTTCAGGCTCTATATTTCTTACGTAAAGGCCTTCGCCTTTTCTTTTGAGTCCTTCCTCGGGATAGGAGGCTCTTATCTTAACTTCTGCTGGCCGTCTGGCGTCTGAAGCTTCTATCCATCGATCCTGCTTTCTCTTTGGGCTCCCGGCTGCCCAAGATACTGTTCTCGACACTAGAAGGGGGTCGCTTTCCAGTACTTGTCCTAGTTCCTTATTGTCGCCTGTGAAAGCCGCTACCCTCCCGATGCCGTACCTCCAGGTCGTCAGGAACGGCTCTCCGCCTCTGCCTGTTACCAGCAGATTTCCGCCTTCTTTCGGCTCTGCTCTGTCAAAAGCGGCTACCTGGGAATCGAACTCTAGTCCGTTGGTTATAAAGTGGTCCTGAGCCTTCTTTAGTTGTGTAGTGCCGCTTCCAGCTCCACCGGCGGCGAAGCTAAATCTTAACCTGTCTGCATTTTTCGCATCGATATAACGTCCATCGCCTCTACGTGCAAGCTCTGTAAGGAAGTCAGTGTTTCTGTCGGAACCGACTCCGACTGATATTAGTCTGACCTCTCCCAGGGTAGAGGCTACTTTAAGGGCTTCTTCATCTGCTGTATTTTCTATTATTCGCCCGTTGATCTCCGTATCTGGCGCTCTTCCGTCTGATATGAAGATTATGTTTCCGGTTCCGTTGAGAGCTCTCTTGGCGCCTTTCACCCCGTTCTGGTGTCGGGAAGGCCCTCCTGTTTTCAGACTGGCGATTCTGGATTTGAGTTCGTCTCTATTAGTAGCAAGTATCTTCGGATCGCTGACAAGATGAGCATTGTCGTTGTAGGCCACCACGCCGACCTTGGTGTTGCCTGGAAGCTCCTCAACGAGGTTATAGGCGATTTTCTTCGACATTTTGACTCCTGATTTCCCTGTACTGACGGATATATCTACTGTCAGCATTATCTTAGCTGCCTCTGTATCTCTTTCTACCTCCGACTTTTTTACTGGTAGAACTCCTATGGACTGGTCGTAATCGCCCGTGTAGACAAGCCCATTACCTCTTGTCACGTATTCTTCTAGGTCTTCTGATTCAAAGCTGCGAGAAGCCACGACGGCGTAGTAGTCCTGCATGTCTGAAGGAGGCGAGCTGCGGTATTCAATTTCGTAGAATCGTGACAGTTTTTCTCCTAGTTTGCCTTTTTCGCCAAGGAATAGAATCTTTGGCTTTTCCATCACTTCTACGGTCTTGAAGAACTGGTTGTTGTTTTTGAATGTATCTCTGGTCTCTATCGCTGCTTTTATTTTGTGACCTCCTTTTCGTTCGAATTTGTGGTCAAATACCCATTTAAGATCGCCTTTTTTCACCAGGCTAACTTTTTCCCCATCCATCGTTACCTCTGGCTTCGCCCCGTCTCTAGTAGAGGTGACTTTTACTGTAAACCGGTTTTCAGCCTCTGGAACTGTTGAGCTGGGCCCTCTTACCACGACGGACGAGTCGGATTTCGTATCAAACTTCATAGCGTTAAGGCTTGAGTTTTGTTCGCTAAACTTTTCTGGAACGTTCTGGAGGCTTTCGTCTGATCTGAAGTCGCTGACTGCCAGGTATGCTGTATTGGGTTCAAGTGTCTGTAAAAAACCTGATTTTAGATCCGAGGAGTTCCCTGTAGCTATAGTGCGTCTTTCTACGTCTATTCCTTCTATGCTAAAATTCTCTGATTTCAAGAGACTGGTTGAACTTGATTTATCGAGGAGAAGCTTGACGGTCGGGTCTTCTGATACTTTTGATTCTGCCTGTACAAATGGCTGGGCTGCAGCAACTGCTAGAAGGAGAACCACTATGGCTCTCGCAGCTCCTGAGACTCTGTTCATCTTCTGGCTCTTTCTAAAGAAAATATAGACTGGGAAAGCAGCAAGAATTCCTGTAAGGAGAAGTATAGGTTGCTCTAGTCCTGCCATTACACTTCACCCAGCCACCTGAGGTAGGCCAGTTCTCCAACGCTCAAGAGAGCCAGGAGTACTGCCGCTATATTCTGAACGGGTTTTTTGGTTTCTTGGCTATCCTTATCTGTTTCACTTTCTACCTGTTTTGGTTCCGATGATGATTCGTCGTAACTTTCAAGGTTAGCTGCGTAGACATGACCTGAAACGTTATGGAAGCCCGCTGAGTTTATCCTGATGTTTCCAATAGTGTTACCGGTCTCAATGTTCAGCTGATCCGTCGATTTTCTGTCTACTAGCTCTCTGAAGGCATCTCTCCAGAATACTGGGTATAGAAATTTGTGCCGGAAGTCGGCGTCGTCTATGTTGTATAGCAGAACTTCTCCGGATCCGAGTTCTTTGTGCATAATAGCTGACTCTGGCTGGCTCCAGCTCGTACCGCCAAATCCGCTAACGCTTCTCACGTCTGTTTCGCCAACGCCGATCCTTCTAGGTTCCGTAATATCGACTGAGGCATTTTTTTCGTCTCCGAGTGATGGCATGGAGTTGAATCCTTTTCTACTAAGTCCGGGCTGTCCAAAAATTATCATTGAATCGCCGTTTCTGGTCTGTTCCTCGATATTTCCTGCTGTAGACTTCAGAATCCTGTCGGTTTTCCCTACAACGTATATGTCTGCATCAAGTTCTTTACGAACCGGAGGCGATATGTATTCGTAATTGGCAAATCTTATGGCTTTTGCAGCCTCTCTGAAGTACGGATTCTCTTCGTCCGCTATCATAGTTATATCTACAGTCTGGTTCTGGGGTATGCTTACGTAAGCCTTATTGTCTGCGCTCAAGCCATCTGCAGGCAGACTTATTGTGTTGGTTCCGGTATCTGCGCTAAAGCTTAGCTCTCTTGTCTCTCCCGCATCTACCCCTATTTTTTCCTGACCTTGGGGTGTATTGACGGTTATTTCAGCAGATTTTTCCATAAAATTGGCTATCTCTGCCGTGGAGTTTCTTCCGGGATCCAGTCCAACTATTCCCCAGTTGTTGTCCTGGCTGCCGCTATAGACTGCGACATCGCGTGATTTCTGGAGGCTTTCTATGGTTTCCTCGGGAGAACCAGTTCCTGAGGTCTGTGCCAGGTCGCTTGCTACGATTATCTTGCCCTGGTAGCTCTGAGCTGTCTCTAGACCTGAGACTACGTCAGTTTCAACATCCTTTGGAGTTAGTCCGCTCATGAAGAGCCTTACTCTACTTGGAGAAGCCCCCGTCATTTTAACTTCCGTCTGTTCGCCGGATATTATCACTGTGTTCTTCTTTCCCAGTTCAGATGTTGCAAAACTTTTTGCAGATCCGAAATCGTCTTGCATAGAAGCTGAAACATCTACTACAACCACAGCTCTTTCTGATTTTGTCTCGCCTTTAGCAAGAGGCTGTGCTATGGCTGCCGCCATTCCGATAACTATCAAAATGTGTAGAAGAAGCAGTAAATTACGCCTAAGCCGACTTATTGCCTGTTCCATTCTCCCGGATTTTTTGTTCTCCATGAAGAACGCCATCGAGGGCATTACCTGCTGCTCGGGCTCAGGTTTCATGAAGTAGAACAGCAGGAGCGGCACAAGCGATGCAAGCGCCACGAGTCCATCTGGAGCCGCGAAGAAGTTCGACAGCATGCCTGTTGCCACCTGTAGCATCTCTACCAATGTTTTATTATGGGCTTAATTTAACGGTATGCGATGTCTGGAAACGGCTCTAGTCTTCTATACTCTCCATCACTTTCTGGTGGAGCTGCTTTAGACGCTCCTTCCGGTCCTCCATCTTGACCGTGTCAGTCGATCCCTGCAGGAGCAGGTTGTGGCTGAATGGCGACGGAACCCCGCGCTGATCGTACAGCTCGTAGCTGATCTCTCCCTTCCTGAGTCCCTCTACTACCTCCCTGGCGTGGCTGATGTCCATGGCGTCCTCCATGATCTCTCTGTAGGTTTCCTCTATCATAGGGAACTTTTCTCCGTGCTGGTTCCTGACCACGCTGAGCAGGAAGTGGGACTTCATCTGCTGCTGGCCGACCGTCTTCGAGTTGCCCTGGTAGTTGCGGAGTATCATGAGCGACCTTCCTCCAACATGCCTGAACCTGCGTTTCATCAGCTCTGTCTTGCCGACGGCTTCTTTCAGCTCTTCTTCAAGGTCACAGCTGCAGAGATCGTCGATAAGGGCGTCAATGTCTACCGGTCTCCGAGGCGTCACAAGTATGAATCCGTTGTCATCTATCACCATTCCGACGTTCTTGTTGATCCTCTGCTGCAGGAGGTGCGCCATTATCCTGGCGAGCGCGTCGTGTGTCCTTCTGCCGTAGATCGTCTGGAAGATGAAGTTCTGCCTGTCCTCCTCATCGATGTACTTCTCGACGGTCACTTCCTCGTGGTCCGATACGCCTCCTGTGTACTCGTACTGCTGCTTCACGTACTGGTAGATCGCGTGAGCGGTGTTCTCGTCCAGGTAGTAGTTGTGCATGATCCACTGGATCACGTCGTCGTCCCTGGCTCCCATCTCTATCTGCCTGGCGACGTCCTGCCTGAATCTGCCTATATCGATCCCGAGGTCGTAGGACAGGGGGAGACGCTCCGAGTACCAGGATGGTACGGTCGGCTGCCTCTGTGGCTTCGGGTCGACGAAAACCTTCATGCCCTTGGCGTACTTGAACTCGTATGTAGAACCGCCGAGGGTAAATATGTCGCCCTTGGTGAGTCGGTCCAGGAACTCCTCCTCCAGCTGTCCGATGTAGTCTCCGTCCCTGGTCTTGACATCGTAGCCTGACTCGTCTGGTATTGTTCCGATGTTCGTCATGTAGATGACGCGGGTCATCTTCCCCGAGCGGCCGAAGAGGGACTCTTCATGGTCCCACCATATCTTTCTGTAGACGTTCTGGTCCTCCAGTTCGTACTCTCCCGCCAGATACTTCAGAACTTTCTCAAAGTCTTCTCTTCCGAGATTGAGGTAGCAGTAAGAGCGCCTGATCACGTTGAACGCGTGGTCCACGTCCCAGCGGTGGTTGCACGCCATTCCAACCACGTGCTGCGCCAGCACGTCAAGGCACCGCGTCGGTATCTGTATCCTGTCCAGATCGTCTTCTTTGGCGCATTTTGTCAGGACCGAGCACTCCACGGCATCGTCCCTGTCCGTGACTATCATCTTTCCTTTGGCCTTCTTGCCTATCTCATGTCCCGACCTTCCGATTCTCTGTATGCCTCTCGCGACGCCCTTGGGAGAGCCCAGCTGAAGCACCAGGTCAACGGTTCCTATGTCAATTCCAAGCTCTAGCGAGGTGGAGGTAACCGCTACATCCAGTTCGCCCTTCTTGAGACGCTCTTCAACGTCCAGCCTGACCTCCCTGGACATTGATGAGTGGTGTGCTCCTATGTTGTCCTCGTAGTAATCTCCGTACCTCTCCTGGAGGTTGTTCACTATCCTCTCCGTCGCACTCCTGGTGTTTGTAAATATTATCGTCGATTCATGGTCCTGAGACAGATTGTGTATCTTGTCGTACATCGCCTCACGTATCTCGTCCCCGGGTGTGTTGATGAGATCTCTTACAGGTGATACGGTCTCGAGATCTATCTCCTTCGAGGCCGCGACGTCCACGATCTTGCATCCTCTCGACTCGAACTCCTCCCTATCCGCGGCTTCCGATGATCTCACGGTCTCGCCGTTCTGAATCTCTTTTTGTTTGATCTCCTTTCCGTTCCTGAAACCGACCAGGTACCGTGCTATCTCATCTATCGGAGCCTGGGTCGCTGAAAGGCCGATCCTGGTTGGCTCGGTCTCTGCCATCTCCTCCAGTCGTTCCAGTGACAGCGAGAGGTGCACGCCGCGCTTGTTTTCGCAAAGTGAATGTATCTCGTCGACTATGGTATACCTCACGTTTCTCAGGTTCTCCTTGAACTTTGGCGAGTTCAGAAGGATTCCCAGCGACTCCGGGGTCGTTATCAGTATGTTCGGGGGGTTCTGGAGCATCTCTCTCTTCTCGCTGTCCGTGGTGTCTCCTGTCCTGACAGCCGAGCTGACCTCCGGCACGTCCTCCCCCATCTCCTCGGCCTTCCTCCTTATTCCCTCCAGCGGTTCCTGAAGGTTCCTCTGTATATCGTTGTTGAGAGCCCTCAGTGGAGAGATGTACACCACCTGTATCTGATCCTCGAGTTCACCGTTCCTCCCTCTCTCGAAGAGTTCGTTCAGGGTCGAGAGGAACGCGGAGAGCGTCTTTCCGGATCCCGTCGGCGCACAGATCAGCGAGTTCTCCTGATTGTGTATCAGGTCAAAGGAATGTCGCTGAGGGGGTGAAAGCGAAGGAAACTGCTCATTAAACCATTCCTTTACGTAGGGCTCAAAGTCCTCGGGCAGAGATTCGGAGGCATCCGATTCGTCCTGGAAATCTATTCCTTCCACATCTTACCGGCAGGTCCGAGCTTTAAGTATCGGCGAGTAGCCGCCGGAAAACCACTCCGAAAGCTCCGGTTAAGAGCCCTATGAACGGGCTGAGAGTGTACATCAGCATACCCATAGCTGGAATAAGACCTATCATCGTTTTCTCTGTCACGAGACGATCGGTGACCGTGCCTGAAATCCTCTCGATCCTGTCTGCTCCGGAAGTCCCCGTCCTATCCTTCAGGGAGTCTGACAATCGCCGTTCCGCTGCGTCGAAAGATGATCTGAGACGCTTCAGTTGCTCTTTTGTCAGGTTGTCCGCCATCGAACGGACCACGGTGCTCTCCGCAGCCTTGATTGCCGTTTTGCTGACGTTCTGGGTGGCTGAGCCGGTGCTGTAGCCCGTGTTCTGGACCAGGATCGATGCCTGAGCCGAGACAAGATCGCTCGCAGCGTTCTCGACCGCTTCCTGTTTTCCCGGGTCCTGGAGAGCCTGTCCGTAGATCACACCTCCCGCGACGAGCCCGGCGATAAGAACCGGCACCGTGACGGTGTTAAAGAAGTCCTTGAATTCGGAGCCAGAGCTGAAGACCGATATGAGCGGGTTTGAAACCGCCACCACGACAGCGACAACTGTCGTGGCCGGGTGAGTTCCCACCAGGAAAAGGCACGGTAATGAAGATATCGAAGACCTTTTGAAGCCCTTTCTCGATATAAACGCAGTGAAGCCGAGACTGAAAGGAATAAGCAAGAGTAAAAGCGCGGTAAAAGGTCTCTGAAGGCTGATAAGATAGCTTGCAGCGGTTGCTGCCATTGAAGTGCTGAAGACGCCCACGTATTCAATGTACTCTTCTGTCACGCTCCAAATTAACTTTCCGAATTTATACCCCTACCGTCTCGGAAAAAAGCTGTTCGGCCTGTCCTCTGCTTTCTGCCTCGACAATCGCACGTCCCTCCCTGAAAAGCGTTATCTTTCCGGTTTCTGTCTCACCTCTTGCCAGGTACTCGTTCTCAAAAAAGCTGTCGCTGGACTCTCTGAGGCGTTCGATCGATTTTCCGTCCGTTTTACGGTTTATCTCGTACTTGTTCTCTCCACAGACAGAAGTCGCGGTCCTGGGTATCTCCACGCTTTTCTTTTCCTCGCACACTCTGCATCCATCGCTATCCATTTTCAGGCTTTCTCCTCCGGGAACCAGGTCGAGTTTCTCGTCCGGGCTGCCTCCTGCGAGGTATCTCACGGCCTTGAGGCTGGAGCGCAGTCCAGCTATTCCTGAGACCTCTCTCATCAGTCCCGTCGACTCACAGGTATCCACGGAGCCAGGAGAAACCTCTTCTACCAGGCAGTCGAAGCATTCATCTTTGAAAAATGCCGAGCATCCCCTCGAGCCAACCGTCGCGGTGTAGACCCATGGAATCCCTTTCCGCTTCGAGACCGAGTTGATTACTCTCCTGGTCTCTATGTTGTCGGTCCCGTCCATTATAACGTCTGCCCTGTGTAAAACACTGTCTTGGGATGACCTGATGCTTTTTACATGGCTCTCGACCTCAGTGAACTTTCCTAGCTTCTTCTCCGCCGCCCTGGCCTTCGGCAGGTTTTCTTCACAATGCTTGGGTTCATAGATATTCGAGGAGTAGCAGTCGTTCATCTCCAGGAAGTCTCGGTCTATAAGCGCGAGCTTCACCCCGTGCCTTGCCAGGTTCTCTGCTATTACCGTACCTGTAGCTCCCAGACCTACTACGGCAGCTCTGCTGTTCCTTAAACTCTCCAACTCGGCTTCCCCTCCATCTTCAAGTGATTTGAACCTCGAGTACATAGTTTCTGTTAACGACCGAACCCTTTTACTTCTGGAGGGTTTCCCTCGGACCACCGATCGCCTTATCAAGCTTCGAGGGAAGGCCGTAGTTATGCCAGAGGAGCTTGATCCCGAGACCATGGACAACATTTCAGAATCCGGAGAAACCTGGATAATAGATTTCTGGGCGGAATGGTGCGGTCCCTGCAAACAGTTCTCTCCGGTGTTTGAAGAGGTCTCGGATGAATTTGACGACGTGAAGTTCGGCAAGGTCGACATGGAGGAACATCAGCAGCTTGGGACGTCGATGGGCGTCCGCGCACTTCCAACGACACTGATAATCGAGGGAGAAGAGGAGATAGCAAGAAAGTCAGGGGCGATGAGCAGGCAGGAGCTGGAGGAATTCGTAGAATCCAATACCTAGAGCCAGTCAGTCCAGTTCACCTTCCCGACCTCTTCTTTTCTCTCTTCTATTGCCTCTCTGATCAGCTCTGCAGTCTCCTCGACGCTTCTGCCTGTAGTATCGACCTCGAAGACTTTCTGATTGAAAGCGACCGCTTCCTGCAGTATCTGGTCCAGGGCCTCTGCCTCGAGGTTCTCCTCGATCTTCTCCTGGTCATAGTCCCGTTTCGACAGCCTTTCCCGGAGTTTCTCGGGTTCGCACCGCAGCACTACGCAGTAGTCGACCTCGGCGCGGTGCGCCAGGTGGCCCTCGAAGACAAGGTCTCCCTCCAGTTCCGAAAGGGATTCTCTCATCGCATCCACGTCAACCTCGATGGGTTCGTTTCCAGCACCCAGCCCTCTTTCTCTCACAAAGTCGGTCAGGTGAACCGTACGGAAACCTTCCAGCCTCTCGGATACTGATGTCTTTCCTGTTCCGGGCGTTCCTGTAATCGCTACTTTCATCAAGCTCTCGGGAGTTCTCTCCTGCTGGCTTTGCGCATAACCTCCGTGCCAAACCTATCCAAAGGAGTGTATATCCCTTGTAAATATAGGTTTTTTATTTTACTCTGTTGTAAGGACCTTTTCGAGTTAGTTGACTCACTCATGTGGTCCACCTCAACCTTCAGGCAACTGAATAAAAGATTGGACAGTGAGATTTTCCTGTGGAGCTGAAACTTAGATGATAGATGTCTGGACCGAGAAGCACAGGCCTGACACCCTTGACGAAGTAGTCGGCCAGGAGAAGATAGTTGAGAGGCTGAAATCGTTCGTGGAGCAAGACTCGATTCCCCACCTGATGTTTGCAGGACCTGCGGGAACGGGCAAGACGACGAGCGCCATAGCCCTCGCGAAGGACCTTTACGGGGACTCCTGGAGCCAGAACTTCATGGAGACGAACGCGTCCGACGACCGCGGTATCAACGTAGTGAGAGAGAAGATAAAAGACTTTGCCCGCACAAAGCCTGTTAACGCGGATTACAAGATAATATTTCTCGACGAGGCGGACGCTCTCACCAGCGATGCTCAGCAGGCCCTGAGGAGGACGATGGAGCAGTTCTCGGAGAACTGCAGGTTCATACTGTCCAACAACTATTCCTCGAAGATAATAGATCCCATACAGTCTAGATGTGCGGTATTCAGGTTCAATCGCCTCGAAGAGGAAGAGGTCAGAGAGTACATAAGACGCATCGGCGAGGCCGAGGGATTCAGAATATCCGAGGGTGCTGTCGAGGCGGTTCTCAGAGTCTCGGAAGGCGATCTGAGACGGGTCACCAACATTCTGCAGACAACGGCTCTCAACACCGGTGATATAGAGGAGGATGATGTCTACAGCGCGGCAGCGACCCTGAGGCCCGATGAAGTCACGGAGATAATGGAGGATGCGCTTAACGGAGACTTCATGGACGCCCGGAGCGAACTGAGCGATCTAATGATTGAGAGAGGGCTTGACGGCCAGGACGTAGTCAGCTCCATACACAGAGAGCTCTTTGACCTGGAAATTGAGGACAGCGAAAAGATGGAGCTTGTCAGCGACCTTGCGGAGCTGGAGTTCAGGATTGCAGAGGGGGGGAGCGACGATATACAGATCGAGGCCCTCCTGGCGAGACTGGCAGAGATTGGCGAACGCTAAAAAAGCACTGGGGAAATCAATGTGGGTAGAAAAGTACAGGCCTGGATCCCTGTCGGAGTACAGGGGAGCATCGAACCAGAAGAAGGAGCTGAAGGAATGGCTGGAGGGGTGGGACGCCGGCGATGAGCCGGTGCTGCTGCACGGCCAGGCTGGAACGGGAAAGACGTCGCTTGTCGAGGCGCTTGCCAGTGACATGGACCTGGAACTGGTGGAGACTAACGCCAGCGATGTCAGAACCAAGTCACGTCTGAAGGAGGAGCTGAAGGAGGCAACCCGCCAGGCGTCTTTCTTCGGAAAACGGAAGCTCATACTCGTCGACGAGGTGGACGGTATGGCGGGCAACGCTGATCGCGGCGGCACCTCGGAGCTGTCCGATATAGTCGACGGGTCCAGGTTTCCTGTCGTAATGACTGCCAACGACGCCTACGATGACTCCATAAGAACTCTCAAGAACAAATCGAAGCTGATCGAGCTGGGGTCGGTTCACACCAACTCAATAAACGCTCATCTGAAGCAGATCCTGGAGAACGAGGGTATAGAGTACGAGGAGTCTGCCGTGAAGAAGATCGCGCGGAGATCCGGAGGCCAGATAAGATCGGCCATAAACGATCTTGAGGCGGCGGCCCGTGGATCCGATGAGCTCACCGAGGAGGACATCGAGGTCATAGGCGCCCGGGATGGCGAACAGGATGTCTTCGAGGCCCTCAAGATGATTTTCAAGACCGAGAACGCCTCCACGGCCCGTCGGGCGACCGACAATCTCGATGAAGACGCGGAGAACTTTATGCAGTGGGTCAGGGAGAATATACCGCGCGAATACGAGAGAAGCAGGGACGTAAGCGCCGCATACGAGCAGCTCTCGATGGCTGATCTGTTTAACGGAAGAATTAGAGAAACCATGAACTGGTCGCTTCTCAAGTACGTTTACCATTTCACCACTGTGGGCGTTGCCCTGTCAAAGGAGCAGAAGTACTCCGGCTGGACAAGATACCAGTTCCCGTCGATGATAAGGAAGATGGGATCCTCAAAGGCGACCCGTAGCACCATGGATTCGGTCCAGCAGAAGCTGGGGGAGAAGCTCCACATTTCGGGCCGTGAGGTCAGGAAATCCCTTCCGTTCATCTCGAGGCTGATCGGAGAGGATCAGAAGTACGCTGACCAGCTCGACCTGGATGAAGAGGAGCTGGAGCTGGTCAGATCGTTCTAGTTTTTCAGCTCGACGGTGTAGCGGTCATTACCTGATTTCAGAGTAAGGTTGTAAGGGCCGGACCCTTCTATCTCTGCCTGGAACCTTCCTGTTTTTTCTGCCATCCTTATTAGGCTAGCCCTGTCTCCTTCGTCCGATAAGTCGTATTCTCTAGCCTCGTCCTTTATCATGTATACCGCGGCGGAGTCTCCGTCAGGGCTGAGCTGTGCGCGTGATGCCTCCGACACCGTTGACGCAGCCCCGATCATTATAAGGCCGACTATAAGGGCTGAAAGCATCATAAACTGTCCCTTCATCTCAGCCACCTCAGGTTGACGCGGTAGGTTATGTTCCCGGCTGTCCGTCCGACAGCTGTCGTTGTGACTGAGGAGCTTTCTCCCGGTCCGAAGCTCTTGCCCTCGAGCATCGCGTAGCTTGCGGCGGCCAGAAATCTTACTTTTCTGTCTTCTGGGAAGCTCAGGCCTGGCGCGAATCCAAATCCCGCGGTGTTCTGGGTCTCAAAGCTGCTGGTATGGCTGAAAACCTCTTTGCGGGGCTCGCCGTTGTAGAGAAGTTCGAAGCTGTCGTGCGAGGAGATGTTTGCGTAGTATCGCCTGCCGTTGACGACTGTCCGCTCTCCCTCGAGTATCTCTTCCTCTCCAGGGTCCGTGAAGTCGCCGTCGTCGTTCTTATCGATGCTGATACCGAAACGCGTGTCGTCACAGTCCGCTGTCGTGCCCGAGAGCTTGGTGCTGTAGATAGTCAGTGGTTCGTATCCTCCGTCTTCCCGGAATTCCTTCCTGGCGCGCATGTAGGCGTCGTCGCAGTCCGTCGTTGGCACTCCTTCCGGCGCTGTATCCGTGTTCGTAGTGTCGGACGCATTAACTGTCACGTTCCAGTCGTCCCTGTCGAAGAGATGTTTTGAGTCGTGCGCTATCACGGTATTGCGTGAGTAGAATCTCTGTCCGGAGACGATAGGATTGAGCTCACTGCCGTCGATTGCCTCCACGGGGCCCAGACTCCCGTAGTATCTTTCGATTTCCTGGCTCAGTTCCGAAGTCCCGAAGACTATGCTGTGGTCGCCTGACCGGGTCCGGCTGCTCATGTCCGGCGTCTCCATTCCTGTCCTGCTGAGAAAAGTTCCTGACTGCTGGATGTTATTCTTTTCCATCGCGAATATCGTCTTTCCAAACCTGGTGTACCGCAGCAGCTTGTCCTGGTGGTTGTTTATCTCGTTCAGGTTCTTCCTGTCCTTGAAGATAAGCAGGTCGTAGTCTGAAAGAGTTTCGGAAAAGTTAAACCGGTCCATCTGTATCGACGCGCTGTCAAGCCTGCTGAAACGTTTCTTCAGCTCGTGCGTAAGTGGAGACCTGTACATCACGGCCGTGCCTCCGCTACCGGATGTTCTGATTGCTTCTAGCTGGTAGTGGCGATCGTAGACAGTTCCTCCTTCTTCCACCGCCACCTTGACGAAGTCACCGAGTCTGTGAGGTCCTTCAGAAGCGAGGAACTGGCACTGTGTCCCATTGTCCACCCAGAGCGTGTCATAGTCCGTTCCTGATCCTGTATCGGTGGAATCCGCGTCGGCGAAGTAGAGGGTATCGGCCGAACTTCCTCCGCTTGGCTCGTAACGCAGTATCTGGCTTTCGCTGTTGATCTCCTCCAGGTCTCCGTTGCATTCCGGTAGATTGCTGTTAAGGCTCCAATCTCTTACCTGGTCGGCGCCGTCGCTGTCGCTCGATCCTCCGTCGTCCTCTACGAATACTCCCACGAAGTAGCGGCCGGTCGGCGATCCCTTCACGCTGCCGGAAACGTCGAACCTTTCTCCGGTTAGCGCCGACGAGACAGCTCTTATGCTGCCGGTTTCTCCTCTCTCGACGAACCTGTCGATCTTTTCCGTCTTCTTCAGCACATAGGTTGCGTCCGAAGAAGTTATCTTCTCCTGTATTCCCGTGGTCTGACTGGATTCTTCGGATAGAGTGTTCAGAGCTCCGGAGACGAAGATAAGCAGAACCATTACGGACACCATCCCCTCTATCAGGTACCCGGCTCCCTTTCGCCTCACCATACCAGCACCTCGACCTTCATCGGCTCGTTTTTATAGGCGGCAAATCTCTCCAGCCTGACCACGGTCTCGGAGTTCGAGGGCTCCGGTCCGAACTGCTCCGTCTCCCTCTTCAGGACCAGGGACCTGCCGTCGCTGTTGCCGGCGTTCGATACCGACTCGAGGCTGAATGATTCTCCCTCGACCGTGAAGCTCTCGCCCTCTGCAAGCGGCGGCTTTCCTGCGAAGTTCCATGTCCTGGAGACATAGATACGGTCGTAGGTTCCGCTGTGGGACGTGACCAGGAAATGGAAGAATGCGCCCTCGAGCTTCTTCCTCCCGTACCTGACCGAGTTCGCCGAGTTCTTGTAGGAGCTCCCGTCCGGCTCGATGATCTTGTTGACAGGCTCCTTGGTGTAGTCATCCTCGCCAGAGTAAATATTTTGCTGTTCGGACAGGGAGAGCGCGGTATTGTAGATCCGGAAGCTGTCTATTTTTCCGTCGAAGCCCTCGGAGTTCGTGAGGTCCGCGTCGGAGGCGCCCACGAAAAGCTCCTGGGTGTTCAGCGAGTTCAGTGTCTTGCCGGAACCGGAGTCCACCGTCTTTCCGTTTACCATCAGATGGTACCTGCCACCGGAACTTATGTTGGCGCTCACGAAGTTCCATCCTCTGGAGAGTTCTCCTGAAACGATCTCCTTTCCTGATCCGCCGTTCGGCATCGAGAACTTGACCAGGTCGGAGGACTTCTCTATCACCAGACCTCCGCCGCTGGCGTTAGAGAAGCCCGCCAGGCTTCCTCCGCCGGCTGTTCTGTTCTTCATCCAGAAGCTGATCGTCGCCCGGCTGGAAGCGAATCCGTTTCCAACCGAGAAATGTTCCTCCCTGGGAAAGTAGAACGCCGAGGTGCCGCGCCTGCCGGCCACGTTGTAGTTTACTCCGTCCGTAGCTGTCCCGGTGTTCCCGTCCCCTGACTCGTCTATCACGTTGTCGGTTGCAGTGCCGTCTGTCTCGTCCATCGTCCAGTAACCCACCAGGCTGTCGCTGTTGCTTCTATCGATGGAGGACGATCTGAACCGCTTGATCGTTCCGTTGGTGTCGACCACCGGCATCCACATGAAGGTGAAACTGTACTGGTTGCTTGCACCCGTCGAATCCTTGAACTCGGAGTAGGTTATCTCGGGGTCCGGGTTTCCAGACGGATCGAACTCCGACAGCCTGGATATCTTTTCCGGGTCAAGAACGAGGTAGTTATCGGCTGAAGTCGACAGGCCGAATGACTCGCCGGTTCCCGGGTCTGAAAGCACCTGCGTCGTCAGCACGTACGCCTCCGAGTACAGCTTGGTTTCCTGCACGTCCTGGGACAGACCCGGCAGAACGTCGGTCCCGGATATGAGCAGGGTGCCGGCCGCCGCGACGAATAGAAGCGCTCCCGCGAGGAACTCGATGTTGATCTGACCTTTCACACTCTCACCTCAGTAACCCGCTCCTCCCACGACGGTCAGGTAGACGATCAACGCTATGGGTATCATGACCAGGGCGTGTTTTATGCCGGCGCTCGGAGATCCTTCGCTGATCTGTCCGGCGACCGCTCCTGTGGAAATACCCTGTATCATGAGCATGGCGAAAAGCAATGACTTGTAGTACGCCATGTTCCCGTAGCTGAACCTGTTCGCGTACTCCGAGCTGAGGCCTCCCGCCTCCGTGACGTTTCCTGGCACAAAGCCGAACACCTTCGCTGTCTCACATAGCGGCGCCGAGAAGTCGATGCCCTCGCCGCAGAAGTTAGGGACTGTCGATCCGCCTCCGTCTCCTCCACGGATGGCGCTGACTCCGGAAAGCGCTCCATCGCCTGTCTCCCCGAGGCCCAGTAGCTGGGAGAGCATGAAGTAGAGACCTATCGTGATTCCTATGAACAGGAGGTAAATGGTGTACATTATGAATATCTGCTGCTTTACCTGTGCGTTCTTCGCCTGTATCGTTTCCTTGAGCTCTGATGCGTCCTCCGATATTGATTCGATCGTCTTGGTGATGTCTCCTCCGCTCCTGAAGCTCTGTAGGAGGATTGAGACAAGTTCCTGAATTACCGCTGACTCCTTCATCCGTTTCGAGAACCTTTCCATGACTTTGGGAAACGGAATGCCCCACGAGAGCTGCATGTGTATCTTGTCTATCTCATTGTTGAGGCGGCCGTAATCCGTCTCTTTCGCCGAGTCAAACGCCTGTATCATCGTCATTCCTCCCTTCTTCGACTCCGCGAGATCCTTGAGGAAGGTGGGGAACTGGTCCTCCATCTCTCTTACCGCCCGGTTCTTGAAGAACGAGATCGCACCGTATGGCATCACTCCGATGAGTAGGCCCAGCAGTACCAGGGATCCTCCTAGCTGGGCATCGACTCCGTAGAGAAGAAATCCTGCCAGCACGATCACCGCAGAGAGGCCGGCCGAGGCGATTATTATCCGGTCCTCCTGCGATCTCCCGGCCTCGTACTCCTCCTCCCTGAAGAAGTCTATCATCTTATCCCTCCGGGCGCCAGGCCTCCTACCAGCAGTATGAACATCCCGGAGATCATCGGAAGTCCGATAAATATGGAAATTACCTGTATCTTGACTATGAAGGCGCCGCTGCCTCCGCCGGACTGTATAGTGCTCATGACCAGGCTCATGGAGGTGAAGATTATCGATCCGACGATAACAAGGGTTATATACATCTCAACGAGCAGGGACAGCGTTTCGGAGAACTCTTCGACCCTCCTGCGGTAGTCCTTCATCAGTGTGTCGGACCTTTCTCTCAGGAAGGATCTCAGCGATCCGCCGGATGTCAGGGTGTGGTTCATTCCCCACATAAGGTTCTTGAACTCCTCGCTGGGCGTTCTCTCCGCTGCTTTCCTCAGGGCTTCCGTGGTGTCCATGTTGAAGGTTTCAATGTCTCTGGATATTTTCCCGGCCTCTTCCGCGACCTCGCCGTATTCGTCGACCTCTGAAAGAACCTTGAACAGCTTTGGAAGCGACGTTCCTGTTCCAGCGAGCGTCGACAGGTACATGGTAGCGAAAGGTAGCGAATCACGTATCTTTGAGGCTCTCTGTTTTATAATGATCGAGGGGAAGAGGTAGAAGCCCAGTAGGGTTCCGGCGCTGAGGACCAGAGCCAGGATCAGCGAGGTTATGAAACCGGCTAAACCTCCTGCAAGAGCCATGAGAGTACCGAAGACAAATATCACGAAGAGAAACGTCATTCCTGTGGAGAAGAACATTGCGGAGACGAACTCCGGGAGCGAGACGTTCATGTTGGCCTTTGATAGCTGGGGCCTCAGGTCCTCGAAGTAGTCGATGTAGTCCAGGGAGTAGGTCCCTATCTGGTCGTAGCAGAAGGATGCGTATTCCTCGAACATTACTCTTTCTCTGAGAACAGCTCTTCCGCTTTTTCGCCAGTAGAAGCCTTTTGAAGCACCTTACCGGGGTCAGAGTAGTATCTAGATATTATGTCTCCGACCTTCCTGTAGTTCTTGGTCTGAGTATCCCTCATCCACTGCAGAACCCTCTGCTTGTTCGAGAGTTCCTTCTTCATGTCCTCCTCGCTCATGTTGGACTGCTCCACTATGTCCTTCAGGATCAGCGAGTTGTTCTCCATAACATAGGTATCTGTCTGGGCGTCCCAGCCGAACACCTTGTTGGCATCGATTCCGGTGTGCTTGTCGTATCCGCGGACCTCGTAGAGCCCCTTGATCCTCCTGATATATGAGTCGTTGTACCTGATTCTGGAGATAAGCATGATGCAGTCCAGCGTCTCGATCAGCGAACCGGAGAGGTTGATCGGGTTCGTGGTCAGCCTGTCCATGAGCATCTCCAGCGAGTCAGCGTGGATAGTCGAAAGTCCGGTGTGACCCGTCGCCATCTGCTGGAACAGGATGTAGGCCTCGGCACCTCTGACCTCTCCGACGATGATGTACTCCGGCCGTTGACGCAGGGACTCCTTCAGGAGGTCGTCCATAGATACCTCGCCCCCCTCCTCGGCGCTCGAGCCGAACCCGCTCCTGGCAACCTCCGGGACCCAGTGGTCGTGAGGTAGCCGGAGTTCGGGGGTGTCCTCTATCGAAACTATCTTTTTCTCCGGCCTTATGAAGAGTGAGAGAGCGTTGAGCTGGGATGTCTTTCCGGCTCCGGTCGTACCCGAGACAAGAGTTGACTTGCCGTGCTCCACCAAAGTCCAGAGGTAGCTCATCATCCTCGCGTTCTCTGTCTCGAAGTCCATCATGTGGATCGGGGTTAGGGGATCCTCAGTGAAACGCCTGATAGTAAAGTTCGAGCCCTTCCTGGCGATGTCGGTTCCGAGGGTTGCCTGCACTCTCGACCCGTCCGGCAGCGCCCCGTCAAGCAGCGGTGAAGCGACTGATATTGACTGTCCTGTCCTCTGCGCGAGCTTCATGACGAACGAGTCCAGCTCGTCCTTGTCGTCCCACGTGATGTTGGTCTTTATCGAGCCGAACTTGGGGTTCCTGTGGTAGACATAGACAGGTATGTCCTTGCCGTCGCACGATATGTCCTCGACCTCCTTGTCGTTGAGGAGAGGCTGCAGCTTTCCAAGTCCCGCCAGGTTCCTGTATGAGTAGTACCTGATTATCTCGCGCTGCTCCTCGTCTATCGAGATGTCGTACTTGTCGACCACCATGTCTATCTTGTCGCTGAGGTAGTCCTCCGCCTCGCTCTGGTCTATCTCGTTGAGGTTGACGTCGAAGGTTCTCTCGAGAATTCCCTTTATCTCATCGAGTATCCTTGCAGTGCTTTCATCCAGCTCGGGCTCTATGACCCTGTAGTGAAGCTCACCGTCCTCCTGGCTGTAAGTAATATGGGCCCAGGCGTACACGGTCTCGCCCGGGGCCGGCTCCTGTGGTATCAGAGGATAGGTTACGTCAGTCTCCGTTATCTCGCTTTCCTCCTGCTCCTCCTGTTCCTCTATCTCCTCTGGCCGGTACTCGCCCGGGGCCGGCAGTTTAACACCCTCGTCGTTGTGGATTTCCTCCTCTTCCTCGTCGTCCTCGAACGCGTCAGGGTGCTTCGCCTTTCTGAGCCTGCCCACGAGGCCGTTCATTCTCACCGACATTCATGTTCCCCTCAGTACTATATCGTCTCCGTTTTTCGAGAGGAAAACTTTCCCGCCGCTGGCTGTTCCAGAGAGGTCGTTTCTTTTGCCAATTCCCGTCACGTTCGTGGAGAATGAGGTGACGGAGTTGGATGCCTCCACCCTTGTGTCCTCCAGCTTGATACTGTAGCTGGCTCCGGCCAGCTCCTGCGGCAGCTCGATCTCCTTCCTCGCGTATTCCGAGCTCTCGACCGCCTGCAGTCCGGAGGCAATCTTCGATACAGCTATCATGCCCTTTTTCTCGGTGGCGTCCTCCTGGACCTGGGAACGGTAGTCCTCGAAAAGAGTGATCGTTCCGGTGGCTATTGCAAGACCAAGTCCGACAGTGAAGATCGTCTCGACGGCCATAGACTGTCCTTTCATCCTTTCTCCAGGTCAATCCGGATTATGTGCTTTTTCATGTCGAAGCTCTCGCCAGAGACCGTGTAGCCGCTGTTGGTTTGAGTTCCCTGGTGAGATATCACCATGGTCGTGGAACCGCTCGCTCTGCTGTCTCCAACAACCCTGAGATCAGTTCTCTCCAGTGATCCCTGCCCTGTCCTCACGTTCCTGAAGTCAACCTGGTACATTACCTTGTTGTCAGTATCCGCCTGTCTGACCGCTACAGCTCCTATTCCTGACCCCATGCGGGCCGGATCCGGTCCCGGCCTGTAGGACGTGTTCCTGTCGCTCCCGCCAGCCAGACGTGTCCACTTTGACGGGTAGCCGGCGTACTGGTTGCTGGTCTCGATCCTTATGTAGTCCTTTTTTTCATTGATTTCGATCGATCCACCGGAGAGCTCGAGTGCCTTCTCCGTCGTGGTTCCCTCGCCGCTCTGCTTCACCCTCTGGATGCTGCTGTATATATCCCTGGCGGTCGACTCCATCCTGTCCGCCTGGGACTGCCCCTGGCGCTTGTCTATCAGCGGCTTGCCCCACGTGTACGTGCTTGCCGCGGCGGTCACGACCACCGTAGTTATCAGAACAGTAGTGAGAGCTTGGGTCTGTCCCTTCACAGACAAACTAGCCCCGCGCTCGAATATAAGTGCTTTCCACCGGGCCCTCAACCCGGCTCTTGGTGCTTATCCCTGCCTGCAGTAGCTCTGGGACGCCGTCTCAAAGCAGGTGTAGGCGTCCTTCTGGTTGCTTCCCAGATATATCACGAACTCGGAGCCGAGACCGTCGTCGTTTCCTTCCCACTGGATGCTCGTGTTGCAGGTCTCGGTCCCACCGTTCGCGGTGATAGCTCCCAGCTTGCAGCTGCCTCCCGCCGACACCAGAGGTCTCGGGCTGTTTCCGTTGAGTCCTATCTCGGTTCTTCCGGAGAGGTTGCCGAAGTTGATGGTCTGCCCACCGTTGTTCGCCACAGTCATCATGTAGTACTTGGTGCCACTGCCCGTCCTGGTCTTGTTGACGTTTATGATGCTCAGGTCGGCGTTTCTCTGCTTCGCTGACTTCTGGACCTGCTGTGATGTGTCCCCGCTTACCAGTCCCTGGAACTGAGTCCATACCACTCCGACAGCTCCAACGGTCAGAAGCAGGAGCAGGACGATCGCTATTACCGGTGTTATTCCTTTCCGAGACTTCATAGTTTCAATCATTGTCACGGACAAGATTGGAGATGGGTCATTTAAATATGTTCAGCAGGGGCTGCCTTCCGCAGGTCTGCAGAGGCTGACTGACTCCGCCTCGTACCGGGCTGTCACCCTGAACTCCTTCGCGCTGGACTCCGGGAACCTTGATGTCGAGTTCAGGGTTATCGTCTCCTGGGGTGAAAGCTCCGCCTTCTCGTTGTTCCAGAACTTCCATCCGGTCCCCTCCGGGTTGCCGACCGGCTTTTCGTCGACGTACATGCTCCAGTAAACCTCCTCGGGTTTATCCGTGGAGTTTATCCTGATATCCCTTGATCCCGTGTTCCTTATCCTCACGAACGCCCAGTGGTTGCTGCTATTGTATATTGTCTCGATGTCTATCCTCGTCTTCTCCACCAGTTCCTCCCGCTGGAACTTCTTTTCATAGCCTTCCCTGACATCTCCCTGGGTGCCCGAGAGAAAGCTATACGCGGCGTAGGATGCACTGACACTTATACCTATAAGAAGGGCGGTTGCGACTACAGGCGTCACTCCCTTCTTTCTCGAAATCATCTCACTGCTGGTCCTTGTTGAACTTCTGCCGGAGCTTCTTCATCCTTTCATCCGCACTCTGTGCCTCCGAGTCTTCGGTGTTTCTGCTCCCTCTTCTCGTGTCCTGTCCCTGCCTTGAAGGGCTCCGCTGGCTGGTCTGGTTCTGACTCTGGGCATTCTGGCCCTTTGATCCTCTCTGCATTATCTGATCCTTTCTCGAGGACGTGTAGCTCTTTCTCATTGTTTCGTTCAGCTGATCAAGTGAATCTACGATCTGCTGGTTCTGTTCCTGCATGTCCTGAACCGCGTCCTCCATCCTGTCGCCTACAGCGTTCGCTATCTGTCCCTGGACGTCACTTATCATCTCTCCCTCCATGTCCATTTCTGAGGCTTCTTTCAGGAGGTCCATGAAGGAGTTCATGTTGTCCACGACCGTGTCCATCTTGTGCGTGAGGTCCTCCACCGAGTTCTTCAGCTCGTGGGTGGACTCGGTCATGTCGTTGACGATCTTCTGGTTGGACTTCATGATGTCGAGGACGTCCCTTATCAGCTCGTCGTCCGCTCCGCCTGAAGCTCCTGTCTCTATGTTGTCTATACGTCTCTCGAGCTTTCTGATTGGTCCCATAGGGACCACCTCGTAGTCATCGTTCTGCTGTCCTTCCAGACTGACCTCATCTTCAGGCATAAGATACAACCTCTATTTTCAATTATCAGCGCTCATATAAAAAGACATGGAGATATCGTGAATTTTCACTTAAACTCTACCGTGGGTCTCTGGTTCCTGTCCTCGTATGGAGGCTGCCTTATTATACTGACCTTCTCACCTGGCCCGAACCGGCTCTTACCCGTCAGGTCCGGTTCTGATGGAGTCTCGCTGCCCTCGGCCGAGAACTGAATTCGGTACTGTATTGAGTTTTCTGAAGGTAAGTATCTCTTCATCACTTTTCCTCTGTAGCTGGTTTCTCCTGTCTCTGGGTCCTGTTCGCTCTGTAGATTCTGGTGTTTGACGAACCACTTCTCCTCGCCTGATTCCAGGCCTGGCGAAGCTGTCTCCATTAGCAGTCGGTCTCTGGCGGTATCCACGGTGAGGTTTGTGCTCGCCGGTACCTCGAAGTCCTCGCTGAACATTCTTTCCCTTTCAGCCGTTCTCACAACATTCATGGCGAGTGCCTTTGATTTCAGGTCGGTTCTTTCGCCCATTAAGGTTTCCGGTTTGTCCTTTTCCGGTGTGGTGCCTTGATCCTGATTGAAATGCAAAATGGTTCCCGCCGAGCCGAATGCAACTATCGATACTACGATAAAAATTTTGGTACTACCTTTCATCACGTCTAGCAGTCTCTTTGTAGTCCATTTTAACTCTTTGGTGAAACAGCTCCGATCAGAGACTTTTCGAGAAATTAGGAAATAGGAGGTGTGGAGGAATCCGGAGGCCTTTCAGAGGGCCGCTTGCTCTCGAAAGCCATGATCTCTACGGACCTCTCATGTCCTCCTGAAAGTTCGCCATGATTTACATCATGCCGCCCATTCCTCCCATGCCTCCGCCGGGTCCACCGGCTGGAGGTCCGCCGCCGGCTCCGCCCGAGTCGCCGTCGGCGTCGAATCCGGAGGCCGAGATGACATCGTCGATCCTCAGGATCATCTCCGCTGCCTCGGAGGCGGACTGAACCGCCTGGGTCTTGATCTGCCGTGGCTCGACGACGCCCTGTTCGAAGAGCTCCTCCGACTCGCCGGAGGTCACGTCGAGGCCGGCGTAGGTCTGTCCTTCCTCATGCTTGTTGCGGAGCTCAACAAGCGAGTCGATTGGATCGAATCCCGCGTTCTCCGCCAGAGTTCTTGGAAGAACTTCCATCGCGTCCGCGAAGGCATTGATCGCGAGCTGCTCGCGTCCTCCGACCGAGTCGGCGTAGTCGCGCAGTTCTCTCGCGAGTTCTACCTCGGTCGCTCCGCCTCCGCCGACTACCTTGCCGGACCTGAGGGCGCTCGTGACGCTTCCGAGAGCGTCCTCCATGGCGCGCTCGATCTCGTCGACGACGTGCTCAGTTCCGCCCCTGATGAGCAGTGAGACGGACTTCGCCTCGGGACAGTCCGAGATGTAGGTCATGGCGTCGCCGGACACCTTTCTCTGTCTTACCTCTCCGGCGCTTCCCAGGTCGCCTGACTCGATGTCGTCGATGGAGGTGACTATGTTGGCTCCTGTCGCCCTGGAAAGCTTTTCGATGTCGCCGCTGGAGACTCTTCTTACCGCGAAGATTCCTTCCTTCGCGAGGTAGTGCTGGGCGATGTCGTCGATTCCCTTCTGACAGAGCACTACGTCGGCGCCGGTGTCAGCGATGCTCTGCACCATATCCTTGAGCTGCTCCTCTTCCTGCTCGACGAAGTTCTGCATCTGGCTTGGATCGCTGATCGAGATCTCGGCGTCTGTCTCGGTCTCCTTGACCTCGATCGGCGACTTGACGAGCGCTATGTCCGCGTCGGCAACGGTCTCTGGCATGTTGGAGTGAACCTTCTCCTTGTCAAGTACGACGCCCTGGACAAGCTCCGTCTCCTCGACGGATGCTCCCTGGTTCTTCTCTACCTTGATCTGGTCTCTGTCGATCACTATCTCGCCGTCGCGCTCTTCTGCGACCTGTTCTACAGCGCTAACGCAGATCTTCGCGAGGTACTCTCTGGATGCTTCCGCAGATTTCCCGGTCATGGCTGTCATCGCCACCTTTTCCAGGGTGTCCGAGTCGTCGAGGCTCACGTCTCTGGCGATGTCGTTGAGAACCTCGGTGGACTTCGTCCGCGCCATGCGGAAGCCCTGGGTTATTATCGTCGGGTGTATCTCCTGATCCAGGAGTCCCTCCGCCTGCTTGAGGAGCTCTCCGGCCAGAACGACTGCGCTCGTCGTTCCGTCGCCGACCTCCTCTTCCTGGGTCTGGGCGACCTCGACCATCATCTTCGCGGCCGGGTGCTCGAGATCCATCTCCTCGAGGATGGTGACTCCGTCGTTCGTCACGACGATGTCGCCCATTGAGTCGACCATCATCTTGTCCATTCCTTTCGGTCCGAGAGTGGATCTCACTGCTTTAGAAACGGTTTTGCACGCGTCGATGTTGTTCTCCTGTGCGTCCTCACCTGTCTGCCTCTCGGCATCTTCCGACATGATGAAGACGGGCTGTCCACCTAGTCCTGGCATTGAATTATCACCTAGTACATTTTTGATCACGTCCACAAAACTATAAAAGCCGGAAGGATTAGCGAGTTACGATCCCTTGGTGGCAAGAAACCTTCAGGTCCGTGACTCGAGTTCTTCCTGCAGTATCCTCGAGACTGTTCCGCCGTCGGCGTTCACCTTCTGCATGACCTCGCCCATAAGCGCTCCCTGGGCGCGCATTCCCTGCTCCTTGATCATCTCGGCGTTATCCTCGATTACCTCTCTCACGGACTCTCTGATCTCATCGTCTCCCGACTTCTGTTCCACGAAGTTCTTGATGACGCTGCTCCTGTCCTCGCTTTCGGTCAGGAGCTCGAGAACTGGCTCGATGTCGCCCTTCTCGATCTTGCCCTCTTTTAGAGCCGAGAACACCGACTCGAAGTCTTTAGTGGATAGTGAGTCAGTGTCCGCCCCCTCCGACTCCAGCTGGGGCAGTATGTTGGTGAAGACGGTCGCTGCAGTTCTCTCATCCACATCGTGTTCCTCCACGACCGCCTCAAAAGTTGAAAGCATAGGACTGGAAACCAGCTGTGAGGCCAGTTCTTCCCCGATGGTCTCGGAATAGCGGCGCTCTCGCTCCCTGAGCGTCTCCGGCAGGTTTCTTTCTATTTCTGAGACCTTTTCCTCCGTTATTCTTTCCGGTCTCACGTCCGTCTCCGGGTACATCCTCGCCGAACCGGGCAGAGGCCTGGAGTAGGAGGTCGTGAAGTCGGTCTCCGCCGCCCTCGTCTCCTCCGGAACCTCTCCATCGACAAGCTCCTCGATCCTGTCCCTGACCGCTTTCGCGGCAGCCCTGGCGTCTTCACGGGGACCCGCCAGTATAGCCAGGGCGTCTTCATCTCCCGCTCCGAGAACGCTCTCCAGTTCCCGGAACTCCTCCTCGAGGCCGTATCCCTCAATGTCCTCGTCGGTGTGGATTATTCCCTGGATCCCACGGGTCTTCGCGTAGTCGACAAGCTCCTTCGCGACGTAACGTTCCCCCGATATCTTTTCCTTCAGTCTACCATCCATGCCGGGCAGCCTGAAGCCGTAGACTCTACCATCGTCCTCCATCACAGTCGAAAGTATCTCGTTGTCTGTTCCCTCGAAGATGTAAGTCACGTTGTCGGCCTCGACGTCATCCCGAGAGGCCTCGATGTCTTCGCCGATTTTGACAAGGTTCCTCTGGCGCTGAACCTCCAGCTCGATCAGCTCGTCGATGTTCTCCACGTCCTGGAATCCCTTTATCTCCACGCGGGATCCGTCTCCTATGGAGACGTTGACGTCCTGTCTGATGGTTCCCAGGCCTCTTCTGGCCTTGCCGGTCGATCTCAGCAGCATCCCGAGCTCCATGGCGACCTCCCTGGCGTGCTCCGGGCTCTCTATCGAGGCGTCCGTCCCGACCTCAATGAGAGGAATTCCAAGCCTATCGAGGTCGAAGACCGCCTTTCCATCGCTTCTCTCGTGTATTCCGGCGCTCTCCTCCTCGAGCTCTATGTCCTCGATACTCACGGTTCCTGAATCCGTCTCCAGCTCCCCGTCGAGTCCCACCATCGCGGTCCTCTGGAATCCACTGGTGTTGCTCCCGTCCACCACAATCTTCCTCATAACCTGGATCTCCGCGGGAATCTCCGCTTCCACCATCCTGGCGAACGTCAGCGCCACGTCCAGCGCCTCAGGATTCATCCCGTGGGGAGGCTCCTCGTCCAGCTCCACCAGGCAGTTGCAGCTGTCGTAGTAGTTGTAGACGAACCTGGTCGACTTCCTCGACTGGACCTTCGCGGCCTCGTCCTCCTCTCCGGTCTCTCCCGCGACTGATTTCAGGAACCGCTCTACGCTCGCATCCGCCTCTCCGTCGACGGAAGTCACGGGACACGAGCAAAACAGCTTTTCCTCCGTGTCCAGCTGCTGGTGTATCTCGATGCCGCACCTGAATCCGAGTTC
>JBDGRC010000036.1:28524-35770 GCA_042218495.1 Candidatus Nanohaloarchaea archaeon
GGTCGCTCAGCGCCATCAGCTTTCCGACGCCGTTCTGTATCTCGCGGAGGTCTCTCTCATGGAAACCCTGTCCCTCCACGTCCTCCTTCCGCTGGCGCTCCTCTCTCCGCTTCTTCCGGGTTTCTCGCGAGGCCCAGACCGCAACGACCTCGAGATCTTCCCCGAGCTCCTCCTCGAAGCGCTCCTTCTCCTTCCAGCCGCGCATCCCTGTAATTACCACCTTGTCGCTCCTTTCAAGCGCTTCCTCTACGTAAGGCACCGTCAGACGGGCGATGGCGTCCATCCCGTGTTTCTCGCGCTGGTGCTCGACGAACTCGCCCTCCTCCGAACCGACCTCGTAGCCCTGTTCTCTCATCTTCTCCCTCACGACGTCGCCCATGTCCACCGGCTCGAATCCCTCTTCCTCGAGCATATCCGCAACCGTCGTCTTGCCGGACAGCGGCATTCCGGTGACTCCGTATACCTCCTTCATCTGTGATCTCCGAAGATACTGTACATATCGATTTTCACCACGTCCTGCCGGTAAGATCTCCATCCGTAGCTCTCTTCATCGGCGTGTTTAACGACAGATTCTTGATTTTTCCTTTCGGCGAACTCCCGGGCAAGCGAAAGCAGGCTACCTTTCTCCTCGCCCCTGGCGATCCTCTTGCCTTTTTCCAGGAAGTCCTGCGCTCCCTCCAGGTCATCCATCGTATCCTGTCCTCGGGTTCATCTCTCCGTTGACATCGGTTTTGAATAGCTCCTCTGCTTCATCCATCGATTCGGAGTTTCCAAGACTCCACATCAGCTTGACGTACGCAAGCTCCGGATGCATTTCCTCCGCACCTATCACTCCTGCTTCCTGTATCTTTAGACCTGCGTCGTATACGTCCATGTCTACGCGTCCGTTGATGCAGTGCGAGCTCATCGCGACGACCGCACCGTCCGCAAGTTCTTCCAGTTTTCCGAGTATCTCCTCGTGGCTCTCCGTTCTTTCGTCGAACGAGTTCACCGGCATGTGTCCGAGGCCTGTTCCCTCTATAACGACCCCGCTGTAATCCTGTTCGACAAGGAACTCCAGCTCCTCCGGGTCGCTGCCCGGCTTTGATTTGAAGACTCCCACGTCTCGATCGAGCTCCGGCCTGAAACGGTATTCTCCCTCTTCTTCTCTCGCTTCGGCCTCTACCTCGCCGGTCCGGTAGTCGACGGTTCCGATCGGTTCCGCGTTCACCGCCTCGAAGGCGTCCCTCCTCGAAGTGTGCATCTTCCTGCACTTTGCGGCAGGAAGCACGCTGCAGCGGTCGTCGTCGGTGCCCGAGTGCATGCAGACGCCAACGCCAGTGAACTCCGATTTCTTCAGGAACTTTCCGGCGCAGTACATGTTCATCGCCGCGTCGGTACTTGGCCGGTCGCTCGAGCGCTGAGAACCGACCAGAAGGACTCCGATGTCAAGATTCTGTAGCATCAGCGTCAGCGCAGCCCCGGTGTAAGCCATGGTGTCGGTTCCGTGGCCCACGATTATTCCATCGTATTCTTCCTTCTCTTCATGAATCCTTTCCGCGACCTGCTGCCAGTGACCTGGCTCCATGTCCTCCGAAAGCATCTGGGCCACGACCTCGCTGTGTATGTTCACCTCTTCCGCCAGCTCGGGATACATCTCTACCAGGTCCTCCGGGTCGAACGCGGGCATCACCCCGCCTTCTTCGTAGGAGACTCTCGAAGCGATGGTTCCTCCCGTGTGCAGAACAAGGACGTCCGGTCGGTCGTCCGAGTGCTCGATACTCCGGGATTCCACGTCTTCGTCGTCTGACTTCTTCTCGACAAGCTCAATCTCTTCTGGCTCCACCCCTATGTTGTACCCGCTATCAAGCTTCAGTATGAGGGTTCCGGGGTCGCCGCTGGAGGGCTTCGGCATCAGTCTTCCCTGCCTGCCGTCCACTATTACCCTGTCGCCGATCTCGGCCCCGGATTCCTCCATCATCTCCCGGAGTTCTCTTGAATACATACAACTGTAAGGCCAGAGAACCTTTTTATCGGCTTGCTGTCACTTGAAGTTTCTGATGTCTATCTCGATGAAGTCGGAGCCGGTCGCTAGCTTGAACACTATGTCGTAGGAGTAGCCGAAGTCGCTCGTGATATGGGCCTTGACCTCTCCGGTTCCTATGAAGTTTCCGTACCGCTGCACCTGGGTGTAACCTGTCCCTCTCGACGTCTGCGGGGCGTCGTCCAGCTCCACGGACAGGTTGCCGGAGAACTTTCTGTCCTGATCCTTGAACTTGTAGTAGGTAAGAAGCTCGGTGGTGTTTATCTGCTCCGGTGAGTTTTCGGATCCAACCTTCTTTATACAGGCCTTGATGTGTTCGTTCTCCATCATGTAGCAGGGAGGTCCGCTGTAGTCCGAGGGACTGTCCTCGCTGACGTTGTAGACCTTCACGTTCGCGTTAGATGAAAGCACCACGTTGCCGATCTCCCGGGACGTCTGGGGTGAAATGACGTTCGCGTCGCTCTCTATCCTGTAGATCATGGCGTTCAAGCTCTCGTTGAATATCAACTCGCCGCGGTCAATGCTGACAGCCATCGTGCGGCTTGATCCCGTGCCCTCGGCAGCTACCTGTTGTATCTTCGAGTCCAGATCCTGCATAAAGCTCTGGGCGCTGGAAACTGCGGCTGCATCCCTCATGTTTTCAAGCGCTGGCTGTCCGACCGTCACGGCCGTCGTTACCGCTCCAATAGAAATTCCGACGTAGAGTGCCGCGGTGACCAGCTGGGAAGCGCCCTTCACGCCATCCGTTTTCGGCCGCGTCTTTAAGGCTTAACCGGTGTAGCTTCTCTGGACGGTCTGCTGATCCCTCCGCATCTTTATCCAGTATACCAGCCTCGGCCTGGTGAGGTCGATTCTGTGGCTTCTTCCGAGGTCCTCGACCGTGAAGTTGATCTCCTGGTCTTCCTCTATCTTCAGAACCTGGTTCTGCATCGATCCGACTGTAAAACTGTGCTTCGAGCTGTTCCAGTAGGTCAGGCTGGCCTCCTCTTCTCTGTAGTTGATGAAGATAGCCTTTTCCTTGTCCGGGACCGCCAGAAAGTGGTAGCTGTCGAACTCTGCCCCTTTGAGTCCTGATGACTGCTCCAGGAACTGGCTGTAGACATAGATTTTTCTCTTCAGGTACTCCGGAGATCTGTTATTCCCGATCTCGTCGTTGAACAGCTTGCGTTCCGCCTGGAAAGCTCCCTGGAAGTAGCTGCGGATATCGGAGCTTCCGCCTGACTCTATCGACGGGCCCGAGGGGGATGCTGCCAGCAGGAAGAGCGCGGCGAAGATCACTCCTCCGAGAATGAAGGCCTGTCCTCTCCTGGTTTTCAGTTCCAAACCGCCACCCTCACCTCCCCTGGTGTTTCGTTGTACGTGACATGGCTGTAGAAGTATCTGTCAGAACCAGTGCTGATCTGTCCCCGAACTGACTGGTTCACGACCTCCACGGTGGCATCGACAGTTCCGGTGAAGTTCAGGAATCCTTCTGTGTCCGGGCTCCTTGTCTCGTGGTATCCGCTGCCGGCGTCGGTCGCGAAACGGTTCCCTCTGTAGGTCGCGTTGAACGGTCCTCCGTCCGCGAACACGTGTATCACGATGGATCCGCCGGACCTGTTCAGGTATCTCTCGGGGTCCGATCCCGCCTGGTACGACAGAGTCGATGTTTCCCTCACGAAAGAGCTGACGCTGTAACCTGTTGGAACGATATCCTCTGCCTCCGAATTCGCTGCAGATGGCGAGATGTTCTCCATCCTTTCCGTGAGGTCGGACTCGCCCAGCGCTTCCAGTCTTCTCTCCGGTTCATCCGGAGCGGTCAGCTTTGGTATGATAACGGTAGCCGTGGAAAGAAGCATGAGAGAGGCGATGATAGCCTCCACGGTATGAGCGAAGCCTTTCACTGCCAGACAGCCACCTCCAGTTCCCTGAAGCTGTCCGAGCCGTTCCAGTAGCTCGTCCTGACCGATCTTGACTCCACGGATACCGGTTTCAGGGGTATCGAACTGCCTCTCTCCAGAATACCCGAGATGTTGTATCCCCACCCCTCGAGTTCGAAGCTCTGCCTGAAGTCCCTTTCATCCATGTTCTTCAGCGATTCTATCGAGCCTGAGGTCGCTGACTCCTTCCTGTCCTCCACGCCGAAGAATATATCTCCCTGGTTGAAGCTTTCAATCCTTTTGCGTCCCTTCTCCTGGTTTTCGTGCAGCATGAACCGGACCCTGCCGGACCTGACCTCCAGGTCGACGGTTCCTGGCGAGTCCCTGTAGACTCTGGCATCCAGCTCTCCGACCGCAGTGATGGCTTTGTCGGTGCCTTCGAGCCCTGATAGAACCAGGCCGCTGGTGTTCTCGTCCCTGAAGGTCTTCTGACCTGCCAGAGTAACGTTTTCAGAGTCGGCGGCCCAGTATAGCTTCGAGAAGTTCCTGAACTCGAAAACAGTGTCGACATTCTCTATAATGAACTCGCTGGAGCCGGTGTAGACCTTCAGACGATCGAAGGCCGAGGCGTAAATGCCAAAAGACTCTCCTGAGTCTCCTGTCTCGCCCAGGTCAGTGCCTGACTCGAGATACTCCTCTCCGTCGAATTTTATCGACTCCAGACCGCCGTTCTCGGGATTCAGGTCGATCAGATCGTTCGATATCCTGTCCCCAGCGGAGATGTTCGATGCGTAGGAATGCCCGATCTCCGAGGAAAAGGCGGTCATGGTGTACGACTCGTTGCCGGACTCCACTACGGCCACTGTTCTGTTTCCGGTTTCATTGTACCAGAACGGAGCGTCCATGTGAACTGACACAGGATCTCCGAAGATGTACTCTCTGTCCACGGGTATCTTTCCGACTTCATGGGGCTGCCTGACGTAGAGAGGAGTCTTCCTCACGTCCTCCACGAGCGATGATCTGATCTCCGATGAAAGTGTTTCTGACTTCGAGCCAAGTGTGTCTCCTGCGGTCACGTCAAGGTTTTCCTGTAGAGTGATGGTCGTTCCCGCCACCGTTACTACGAAGACCGATAGGCCGACCACCCAGTCGATGTTTACAGTCTGGCCTTTCATTCAGCAGTGATCGTGACCTCATTTTCTCCTGTCTTCTCGAGTTTTAGACTGTAGGAGCCGGAGGAGATGCTCAGGTTGGACTCCAGATCCACATCGGGCTTCAGGAAAGTCCTCAGCTCAGGCTCTCCGGCCGGGAATCCAGCAAAGTTCGGGTCCTGGCTGGAGAGGAACGTCCGGGAGAGCACCGCTTCCTGGTCGTCCTCTATGTCCTCGTGGTCTTCTCTGGTCAGCGGGACCATGAATCCCGAGCTGTCGGCTCGTCGTTCCAGGGAAATGTTTACCTCTCCCGAACCGCTGGACCTCGTCGCCGACCTGAAGCTGGGAGCGACGATACCTGAAACGGTGCTGCCGTCCTCGTTGACGATGTATGGGAACTCCGCCAGGCTGGAGTACTGCGTGTCGCTTACCTTCCGGTCATCGAGGTAGGTTGAATCGACTGAGCTGGTGTCGTAGCTCATTGTGAGCTCAACGGTAGATGGCGTAGACTTGGTCGCGCACACCACGCTGTCGTACACTTCTCCTGAGAGGCCCGCGACGTGCCGGCCGAAACCGTTAATTCTATCCGAGACCCTGAAGAGAGGTGTCTGGTCGTCGCTACATGAGTCCTTGATCTCCGTGACGGCGTTGCCGGTGCAGACCTTGAGGTTGTAGCCCTGGACTCCGGAGAAGTGGGCATCCGTCGATCTACTGGACATGTAGAACCCCACGTTGCCGTTGCAGGTAACTCCGATCGAGCTGCTGGATATACCGTCCACGCATACCTTGTACTCGTAGAGGTCAGGTTCACCGATGTTGCTGTAGGTCTCGTTGGGCGCTGGCATCGAGACGAGCGGTTCGTATCCGTTCTGGCAGGTCTTCCTTATTTCCGAGTCCAGTTCCGCTGCCCCCGGAGCCGATAGAAAAACTATAGTCGCCGCCAGGAACACCCTCTTCATACCTGGAGAATCCGGCCGGATCGAATATTAAACCCACGAATTAAAAGCGGTAAGCCGCAATCTGGAGGTATGATCTCGAGGGAGATACTTGATGAGGAGGCTGATCAGAAGAGGATACTTATGGGAACTGTGGTTGCGTCCCTCGGCCTGGTGCTGGCGGGAGCCGGAGCAGGATACACGTTTGCGGACCTCAGTTCGGAATCTGTGAGTCCGCAGCACGCCGGCAAGACAGTGGTCGGTGCTCTCCAGAACTCTTCCGGATCCCAGGTCTCCCTCGTCGACGTAGAGAGGAGGAATGGATTGTACATGGTTCAGCTGAGCTCGAACGACAGGCTGCAGACTCTATACGTCACCCGGGACGGCCGCAAGTACACGACGGCTCTGAACAATCTGACAGAGTTTGTAGAGACCGCTTCGCTCCAGGCAAGCACCCGTAGATGCCTGAACTCGGGGAACGTAACGATGTACGGCAACGCAACTCAGAGGGCGACCCAGCTCCAGATTCAGTTGATGGGAGGAGCCCGGAACGTCCAGGGATACTACAGGGACGTGAGCCAGCCGGGAGTCCTGCAGAGGGCTGCCAGACAGGGGGTCACCCGGGTTCCGGCGTTCGTCCGGTCCGGAGAGACGCTCTCGGGAGTCAACAACATCACCGCGGTGAGGTCTTTCGCCGGGTGCGGCAGATGATTCGCTTTCCGGGCTTTAAATTCGCTCAAATGAATCTTTCAACGGTCAGGAGATGAGAAGGTACCTAGTCGCGGCGGCAGTTATAATGCTCGTGTCCGTGTCGGCAGCGCCAGGAAAGGAGCCTTCACACCCTCTGTCGCAGATCAACCCGATTGACATCGACCTCAACATGTCGGAGCAGGATATATTCAACGTTTCCGTCTTCTCGCTCAGGGACGGCCTGAGGTTCGAGGGCAACCAGATACAGGACAGCGGGGGAAACCCAGTCCTCGTCTGGAACGACTCTTCCAGCCAGTGGGAGCTCCGGAACGGGGACCTCAACGTCCAGTACAACAACATCTCCGCTCCGCCGGGGAAGAACGTCTCCTTCCAGCAGAACATTCGGATAAACGGCGGCGGAAGGATCTGGGTACCGGAGCAGACAAGTACTCCCCGGTACTACTACCGGAAGAACCTCTCCGAGGTGCTTGAAGACGGCGAGAGCGCGGACCGCTTCGACATCAACCTCTCCGGCAACAACCTGGAGAGCCCTGATCAGATAATAACGGACGGATCCGGCAGCGACGT
>JBDGRC010000037.1:0-6011 GCA_042218495.1 Candidatus Nanohaloarchaea archaeon
TTCCACCACCAACCGATAACGTGACAGGAGAGAAACCCCAGGACTGGAAGATCCGTCAGTACTACGAACAGGACAAGGTCATAGAGAGAATGGTGGAGACAGCGGAGTACAGGGAGGTAGCGCCGACATACCCCAACGGATACGGCGGACGCCCAGACGCAATTAACTTTCCGGGCGACTTTGAGAACTTCGTGGAAAACGGCGCGGTCGCCTTCCACGCCTCAGTGGAGAAGTGGAAGAATCCTCTTCTGATCGACGACGTCTCGGATCTCTCAAACCTCCGGACAGGATGGGACCTGGTGATCGACATAGACTGCGACGAGTCCTTCGAACTGGCCAAGGATACAGCTTCCCTACTAGTGGAGGAGATCCGTCAGCACGGGGTAAAGAACATCAGCGTAAAGTTCTCGGGCAACAGAGGATTCCACCTGGGAATAAGGTCCGAGGCATTTCCGCGAAAGGTCAACGGAGAGGACATCGCGGAGCTGTACCCGCGCCTGCCTCGAGGGGTTATCGAATACCTCAGAAACGAGCTAAAGGACCGAATGAAGAGGAAGGTCAGGGAACACGGATTCGAGGAGGAGATGCAAACGGATTCGGGCGTAGATCCGTACCAGGTCAGCGACATAGAGAACAACTGGGGGCACCGACACCTTTTCAGAATGCCTTACTCGCTGCACGATTCGAGCTGGCTGGTATCCCTTCCTATAGATCCGGACGGAATAGATAGCTTCGAGAAGGATGATGCCAGGATCGACTCCGTCGAGTTTGAACACGGATTTCTCAATGAACACGAAGAAAACGAGGCCAAGACGCTGGTGGTCCAGGCCATGGACTTTATCGAGGACCGACGGGATGAAAGGAAGAATGTAAAAGACGACAGAGAGTTTGATAGGCCTGATTCAGCGATAGACGAAGATTACTGGCCACCGACCATCCACAACATACTTGATGGACTGGAGGACGGACGCAAGAGAGGACTGCTGATCCTCGTTAACTTCTTCAGGACGGTGGGTATGGACTGGGAGGAGATAGAGTCCCGGATATGGAGTTGGAACGAGAGAAACGAGGAGTCCCTGAAAGAGTCATACGTCAAATCCCAGCTGAACTGGCACCGGAGGCAGGACGAGACCGTTCCTCCCCCCAACTACGATGCAAACGGCTACTACAGGGATATGCAGGTTTACGAGGGAGACAGCCTTGAAGAAAAGGTCTCCAATCCCGTCACGTACGCCTACCGTAAGTCAGGACAGGATGACGATGAGGAAGAGGATATCCAGGCATGCCCTTACTGCGGAAAGGAGTACAAACGTGAAAGCTATTTCAAGGACCACGTTAAGGAATGCCGGGGAGAGAACAGAGCAAGGAAGATAGGCTGAAAGACAGATAAAAAGGTGCCGCACCCCGTACTCAACAGGATGGAGGAGGCAATGACTTTCTCGGAACTCAGGAAGATACAGAAGAACGAGGAAAGAGAGGAGAAGCTTACCGAACTGGGCGACAACTTCATGCTCAAGGCTGGCAGCTACTTCGACCAGAAGAGAGAGCACGGGAACGACAGAGAGTTCCGGAACGCCGAGAGAGTCTTCGACAAGATCATCTCCCTGAGGGAGGACAAGATCGTGAGGAGCGCGAAGATAGCCACAAAATCCAGCAGCTCCGCCCCCGAAAACCTGCTCCCGTTCGAGAACGAGCTTTTCCGAGACCTGAAGGAGGCTTTCGCCGGTCATCGGGACAGGAAGGAGGAGAGAAAGGAGGAAGGATCCTCCGGAGAGGTCCAGATGGCCGAGAGCGGGAAAACCGAAGATGAACCAAAGGAGACAGAGGAGTCCGGTGAATCGCCGGAGGAGGGATACGAGATCATAGAAATTACCTCTGACGTGCCGGAGTTCATGGGGACTGACCTCGAGAGCTACGGACCACTGGAGGAGGGAGAGACCGTCGAGGTGCCCGAGGAAAATGCCGATATACTTGTAAACCGCGGTAACGCAGAGTTGGTAGAATGAAAGTGTACTCGCTCAGCGGATCTGTAATCAGAAGCAACCTGGAACGGATAGGGGAGCTTTCCGATTCCCTTACATCTGGAGACGAGAGAATTATCGTAGTTACAGGAGCCGGAGGTCTTTCAAAATACCAGGATGCCTCATCGGGCACCGAAGGAGAGAAAGACCTCATAGGGATTAAGGCGACGAGAGTGCACGCGAAGCTCCTGGCGACGGAGATCGATGGCGCGAACAGCGTAATCCCGGGGCGACCGGATGAGGTTCAGGAGGCGGCTTCCAACCATGAAAACGTGGTCACCGGAGGCCTCGTCCCCGGATACTCGACTGACGCGGTGGCAGCCACGGTCGCAGAGCTTCTTGACGCGGATCTTTACCTGGCCACCACCGTGGACGGAGTTTATACCGAAGAACCGGAAAGAGAAGAATCCGAACGTCTGGAAGAAGTCTCCATCGACAGACTCAGGGATCTTGTCTCCGGAAACAGTTCAGCTGGAGGATACGACCTTATAGACTCCACGGCCCTCGACCTGATAGAGAGGAGTGAGATAAAGACCCGGGTCTTCCGGGGCAGCCTAGAGAACATCTCGTCTCCGGACGAATGCTCTGGAACCGATATCCTCGTGTAGATCTCTACGGAGCATTCCGGGACGGAAGCTATCCTGTGATGCGTGAGAACCGGAGACTGCGGCATTGCAGCGAGCGGCGGCGAAGAAAAGCTTGTTGTCGCGAAGAAGCTTCTGGACGAAGGAGACCTGTCCGACGCGGTTTCACGGGCCTACTACGGCATGTTCCACACAGCCTGAGCACTCCTTCTATCGAAAAACTCACGGCCCTAAACCCAACAGGGAGTGTTGTCAGAGCTCGGAAAGCTCCTCAGAGACAGTACGGACAGAGAACTGATTTTGGAACTCTCCCAGATCCAGTTCTCAGGGAAGACGCGGACTACTAGCCGTACTTCGAGATCTGGAGACAGAGAGCCGAAGAAGTGGTGGAGACAGCAGAGGAGTTAATTAAGGAGTCGAGAAGAATACTCGAAGAATAGGTCAGACCGCCTCAGGAGTCAGGCAGCTCTCCTCCTTTTAAAATTTGCCAATATTGAAGAGTAATATGGTCAAGATTCCAAAGGAACAGAGGCGTTACTGCCCCAACTGCGACACTCACACGGATCAGTCGGTAAAGGAAGTGACGAACAGGTCGGACTCACCCTTCAGGAAGAAGTTCAGGAAGAGGCAGAGGAAGATCGACCACGGTTATGGGTCTTTCCCGTTCGAGAACCCGGCGATCAGGTCCCGCGGAAGAAAGAACCCGACGAGTGAAAAGAAAGATCTGCAGTTCACCTGCAACGAGTGCGGAAAAGCATGGAAACCAAGTGAGCCCATCAGGGCTGCGAAGCTGGAGATCGAGAGGTAATCACAATGGCGAAGGAGTTTCTCAGGGCCGAATGCTCGGAGTGTGGAAACCGGCAGATAGTATTCTCCAGGGCATCCAGGAAAGTAGACTGCATGGTCTGCGGAGAGCCCATAGCTCTTCCGACGGGCGGAAAAGTCGAGTTAAAAGCCGAGCTTGACGAAGAGCTCGCGGTAGAATGAAGTGGTACAAGGACTCTCCCGAAGAGGGAGACTACGTAGTGATAACCATTACGGACGTGGAGAAGAACTCCGCGTACGCTGATCTGGAGATGTACGACGAGAGAGGGCTCATACACATATCTGAGGTATCCCGTTCCTGGGTTCAGGACATATCCAAAGAACTGTCGTCCGGCGAACGGACCGTAGCCCAGGTCGTGGACGCAGACGGCGGCAGCCTGGGACTCTCGCTCAAGAGAGTCAACGACAGGCAGAAGAAAGATGCGATGGAGCGCTGGAACAGGGAGAAAAAGGCAGAGCAGTTCCTGGAACAGCTCTCTGAAGAGATCGGGCTTTCAATGGAAGAAGTGTACGAGGAGGTCGGATTCAGCCTCCAGGAGGAGTTCGGAGACTCCTTCACCGGTTTCGAGATATCTGTAGGAGAGGAGGAAAAGCTAAAGGAGCTCTTCGACAGAGAAACCCTCGAAGCGATACAGGAGGTTGCGAAAGACAACATAAACCTTAAGCAGGAGAAGTTCGAGGGAGAGATCGAACTCGAGTTCGACCAGCCGGACGGAGCGGAGCGAATAAGAGAGGCGTTCGGAGGAATGAGCGAAGCCGTAGAGGTCAAGTACGTGTCCGCACCCAAGTACTCGATCACGGCGTGGGGAAGAAACACGGATCTTGCAAAGAAGAGAATGGACAAAGCGGTAGAATCCGTCAAAAACAGAGCAGAAAAGCTAGAAGGAAGGTTCGAGTTCTCAAAGGCATGATAAGGAGAAAACCCGATGGAAGCTTCACTCTCGCCGAGAAGACGGAAGGAGAGGAAAACGAGCCGGTCAGACCGCCAAAGTTCTCGTTCCCCGACAGGTACGGAGAATACAGGCGCAAGACCAAAAAAGAGTCAGGTCGGTTTAATTAAATAGTACAATGGAAACTACCAGAATAGAACTTGATAAGGAGCCAGACGTGGAGGATCCCGTATTCGTGGAGGGCCTGGCAGGCATAGGTCACGTGGGAAAGACTTCGGTCTCGTACCTAGCCGACCACCTTGAAGCGGAGAAGATAGGAGAGCTCTACTCGCACCACTTCCCGCCGTACACGATAGTAACGGAAGAAAAAACCGTCAAAATGCTGAAGAACGACATATACCAGCTCAGGCGTGACGATAAGGAAGATATAATCCTGATAGAGGGAAACGCCCAGGCATCAACTCCTGAAGGCCACTTCGAGGTCGCGGAAAAGATACTTGAGCTGGTAGAGGATGTCAATCCCTCGCAGCTTATCACGATCGGCGGATACGGAACAGGAGACGTCGTGGAGGATCCCAATGTCTTCGGAGTCACGACAGAAGGATCAAAAAGCTACGAAGACCACGGCATAGAGTTTGAGCACGATGTAGAGCAGATAGTCGGAGCCTCAGGACTACTTCTCGGACTCGGAGAGCAGAAAGGACACGAGGGAGTGTGCCTGCTCGGAGAGACGCCAGGATTCCTTCTGAGCGACCCGAAGGCCACGGAAGCGGTGCTCCAGACCCTTGAATCAATCCTGGGGCTCGACCTCGACTACAGCGAACTGGACGAAAAGGTCGAGGAAAGCCAGGAAGTGCTTAAAAAACTCCAGAACATGCAACAAAAACAGGGCCAGGAACAGGAGCAGCAGAGCTCTGACCTCGGCTACATAGGATGAGGTGACAGAGATGGAATACACTAGATACGAACGCGCAAGGATCCTTGGAGCGAGAAGCCTCCAGATAGCCATGGGGGCGCCTGTCTTCGTCGAGACAGAAGAGACCAAGCCGATAGAGATAGCGAGGCAGGAGATGGAAACAGGATCCCTCCCAATAACGGTCGCGGAGTGATCATTCCGCGCCGAAACATTTTATTACACATTCTTCATCACCGAGGAACTCGCAACTCACTTCCTCCGACTCTACAGCGGAATCAAACATCTCCTCCGCAACCGAGTGATACACACCCCTCCAGAACTGGTGCACCGGTGAGTCGATTGAAGAAAACACATCCGACCCCGTAAAATGACTGTTCAGAGGGGATGAAGCGATTGAAACCACCAGAACCTCCTTTCCGGGGTCGAAAAACTCCACTTCCACGACACCCATACCCATCAGGTTTGCGGTCTCCATGACCTTATCAACGAACTCGGAACGAGAGACGCCGTTTGAGCGCCCCACCTCCTCGACCCCAAGCCTTCCATGCTCTCTCCCAACATCAAACATCACTTCCAGAGGATCCGCGGCCTCAAACCGCTCGAAGACAGAGACCCACGTCTTCGCCGGCACCACCACTCCATCAAGACCGAGCAGATCAAACCTGCCCCGACCATAGTTCAGAGCATTGCTTCTGACATACTTCTCAATCATCTCATCCAGACCCATCCTACCCGACGAACAGTTGTAACCGCTTGCTTAAATTAATTTATACAC
>JBDGRC010000038.1:0-10291 GCA_042218495.1 Candidatus Nanohaloarchaea archaeon
CTTCCTCAACTACTTCCATCGCTTCTTCTCCGAGATCCCAGGTTTCCTCTACATGATCCATCAGTTCCTCTTCTATATTCAGAAGCTGCTGGTATCTTTCATCGGTGCTTCCCGAAATTCGATAGTCTACAGAGTTATCATCGTCACCAAACATGGATGGTTTCGTCATCGATTCGAGAAGTTCTTTGCCTTGTCTTACTTCTTCGAAGTCGAATTTTTCGTCTATCTCCTTGAGTCTGGTGTAAATCTCTCTTTGGTCTTTTCCGCTGCCTGCTCCAACTAAACTTTTGATTTTAGATTTGAGACCTTCATTTTTTTCCCATGGAAGCTCCAGTTTAAGGTCGTCAGAGAACTGGTTGGCAAATTTGTATGCTTCTCCTACTTCGCTACCTATCATCTCCCTTGCTTTGAGCTCGTAAAGTAATTCTTCTGCACTTTCAAGTTGCGGTACATCAAGGAAACCAAGCGTGACTCCGGCTTCTTCTGATTCCAGTGGGCTTTGTTCGATTGCTTCTGCCAAAGCTTCCGGAGACTCATGCATCTTGAACTGGTCAGATTCGTCCTCAGATGAGCTTATTTTGTAGACAAGTCCATCTACTTCTGGGTCATCATACGCCCAGACACTTATTTCATCGCCACGTTCAGTCAATTCTTGGAAATCTGAAATTCTCTCAAATATTTCTTGGTTAGTCCCTTCCAATGCAGGAAGGTCATAGTTTCTAATGGCGTTTTCAACTGTATTTATCTCGTCTTCGACCTCAGGATATTTCTGGCCTACTTCTCTAACTATTTCATCAAGCTCCTCTACGCTGTCAAGCTGACCTGGCAGGTCAAATACTCCAAAGCCTCTGAAGTCTCCTTCAGGAACTCTATCCATAAGGTAGTTAGAAAGGTCGTCCCAGTCTCCATGATATTCTGTAACATTTTCATCAGGATGACTTCCTTCTGAAATAACAGGCATTCCTTCTGCTTCAGGTGTCTCAACACCTACTAAAGTATAGCTTAGAGACCGGGCAGCTGAAATAGGTACCTCTATGAGAGGACTAAATATTTTGGAAGCAAAAGGCCCCAATTCTCTCGGAGCTGATCTTCCGCTGAACAATTTCTTAGGATGGAATTCTTGCAGCGACCAATGTAACTTGTCGGCTTTCTTAGGACCTAAAGTTAAATCTCTGCCAGCAACTACATTTCCTCCCTCTTCTCTATTTGTTTCAAAACCTCTATCACCTATTTCGCCCTTAACTACTTGAACTGTATCTCCTAGAATTAATGATTGTTTCGCATTCCTTAGTGCTCCTTCGGTGGTTATGTGCCCCCCGGTGGCGATTGAGTTTTCTCCATATTCCAAGAGATATGTAGCATCAATATCTCCGTGAATACTTGAGTCCTTTATTTCGCTCCAGAGCGTTTCTTCACTTGTGTCGTAGACTCCGACTATTTCAGAGTTTTCTATGCCTTCCTCAATCCGGTTATCCCATTCATCTGGGTCAGTGGAGAAACTCCCTTCAATTCTTATATCTTGGATTTGCTCGATTTCTGAAGCAGAAAAGTCTCCTTCTACGGTTTTTCGGTTATCGTGTTTCGAACTCATATATTGTTACTTGGTAGTCGTAATTATTTAAAAGTTTTTGTGGGTTGCTTGTTTTACAAGTAGTCTCACTTTCTCATTCTAGCTTTCTAAAGACATCTGTATTCAGGTTGGTGTTGCCAAAATTGCTTAGGAGGATCTGAGGAAGCTTCCGGATGAGGTCGAGGTAGATACCGAAAAACCTACAAAAGAAGAAAGAGAAGAATATGGACAAAGGTTTAATGAGCCGTCAGTCGATAAAGGCGAACTAGAAGCCATACTAATCGCCGAATCTAGAGATGCGATATTCTTCACCATGGACCAAGCCGCAGCCAAATACGCAGAAAAACAAAAAGTCCAAATACTAGAATTCAACAACCTAGCCAAACTACTACACGAAAAAGAAATAACCTCTAAAGACGAACTAAAAGACTCAATCGAACAAATAGAGCAGAGAGACAACCGAAAAATAGATATAGGCGATATATTCCAAGAATAATAAAGAAAAATCCCAAAGTATGCGACTGCCGGCAATCTGTTTTTCACTATAAACCAAAGTTTACAGTAAAAAATTCAAGACATGCTTTAGATCTGGCAAAATATAACCAGCTTCAACCCCAATCATACTCCCGACCTTCCCAAGCCAGCTTATAGTAAGCCTGAACATAAACAGCTTTTTAACAGCTATAAACGCTTAAACAGTAGAAGGTTGTTGATTTTGTAACTGGCTCCCAGCTCCGGCGATTCGTTACCGCAGATTCATGCAGAATCTGCTTCGAACAGGTCGCTCAGCAGAGAAGAACTGTGACGCTAAATTGACATGCATAAAATGATTCCGGAGAAACCGTTCATTCTACATCGTCTCTGAATGTCCTCTTTACCACTCCATGTAGGCTAATGTTATAACCTGAGCAGGAAAATTCCTGGCTGTGAACACCTCGGAAATCCGGCAGCTTGCGAGCTATTACGGGGATCTTGAGATCTCTGAAAGAGAACCGCAGGAGTTGAGAGATGAGGCAGATTGCTGTCGCACAATCACTTCTCTGTCCGCTTTGATGGCTCGGGTTGAGAGAACCTCCGGGGACAGCAGACCGGTGAAGAGCATCGAGCTCAAGGATTATACGAGCAAGGGTGGTTTCGATCCCCATCCGCTCAATTTAGGTCTTAACATTCTTATTTACTTGATAATCCGCCTGTTGGGTGATCTTCCTATCTGGTTCCTGAGAAATCGTCTTCCGAACGTAGCGCCCGTGGAGGTGAGCTTCTGAATGCTTGGACTCGCGGGAAAGCTCCGGAAAATAATTGACCATAGATTAATAGAACTGTCAATTGTCATTGTTAACCTCGCAGGAACATTTTTTGGATTTTACTACTACAGGCAACAGTTCGCCCAGGTCTCTCCTTTGCTCTGGATTTTCGTGGCGGATTCCCCTGTCGCGACCCTGGCGCTGGCGGCCTCGCTTTATCTGATAAAAAGTGATCTGGAAAACGGGTTTCTGGACGCTTATGCCTTTTTAGCCAACTTCAAGTACGGCCTCTGGACGGTCTTCGTGCTCCTTTTCTACCACGGAGTTTTCATGGAGGCCAGCTCGCCGCCGATGTACCTCTTCCTTGTTCTGTCCCACCTCGGTATGTTCATCCAGTCCCTGCTCGTACTGGAGTACTCCGACTTCACTCCTTATCTTGTACTTGCGCCCGCGGCTCTTCTTTTGAATGACTTACTGGACTACACGCTTGATATACATTCTTACCTGCACGGGGCGGAGATGAACCATCCGTCGGCGGCCGCAATCGCAGCTTTTTCTCTGACAGTTCTTTCCGCCGCAGTTCTGTTCAGAAACGCGGACTAGACCGGAGGCATCGAGTCGTCCGGTCCTGGGCCTCCCATCGGGTCCTCGGGCCCTCCTCCCATCATCTCTCCGTCTTCCATCATTCCTGAACCTCCGCCGGGCGAGTTCTTCATGTCCTCCATGAGGCTTCTTACCTCCTCGGTCATCTCCTCTATGGAGTCCTCTGACTCTGGCTCCTGGAGCTCCTGCTCCAGATTCTTGATCGCGGTCTCGAGTTCCCGGGTCTTTTTGCCGGCTCCTCCGTATGTCTCCAGTATCATCTCCGCGGAGTCGAGTACGGCCTCGGCCTCTTCCCGTTTCACCTGTATTGACATACTCTACCAAACTCGTTCCATCGTATTTAAACGCTATGGTTTCTAGAGCCCCCTGCCTCTCCTTGCCTCGGGTTCGAAGACATCGGGCAGCTGGTAGCTCCTGTAATCTTCGACCGCTTCGGTGTGGTTCTCTCCTATGGCGATGATCAGCTTGTCGCCCTGCTTTATTTCGGTGTTCAAGTCCGTGCTCTGTACGCTGTTGAGCCATACTGTTCCTTTTCCGCAGCTTGAGAAGTTGTTTGCGGTGAAGCAGGTCTTGTTGGTCTTTCTGACGGTCATGTTCAGAGTCTCAAGAAAATCGCTCCATTTAACGCCTTTTGCGTGGCTGTGAACCACGTGGGAGTTGTTGTTCTCCAGATGCACGTAGTCCTCCGCCAGCTGATATCTTGGAGATGAGAAGTCCATCTCGCTTCCGTTGATAGAAACATAAAATAGAGCGTGCCTGTGAGCGGAGCCGAAGATGAATTTCTCTTCGGAAGAATGGTTTTCTGCCTGGTGGCTGTGGTCTCCGTGGCTGTCAGAGCCTTTACGTACCGTATCAACAACCTCTTCTGCCTGGAAATTCAGACCCAGAGTCAAACCCGCCAGTGTGGAGATGCCTATGATGAACAGTGCGAGCGCTTTCATGTATAAATAGAAAGAGTGGAGAGATTATTCAGCGATCTCTCCGAAGGCGAACTTTCTTCCGACGGAGGTGATCTCCACTTCGTAGCTCTCTCCTACCTCTCCGCCTGGAACAAAGACGACAAATCCTTCTACGCGAGCGATTCCGTCGCCCTTGCTTCCGAGGTCTTCGATCTCCAGCTCGACGGTCTCTCCTTCGCTTACCGGCTTGTCGTACTCCTCGTCGTCGCCGCTGCTGTCGTCCGATTCCTGAGTCTCGGCGTCGTCGAAGGATTCTTCGTCGTCGAACTCCTCCTCAACCTCGACCTCTTCCTGGTTTTCGTCTTCGAAGTCATCTCCGAAGTCCTGTTCAACTTCATCGTCAAAATCATCTGTCATAATATAGACACCTGACTGTAGCATTGATGGGTCTCGCTAGCTTTATAAACATCTCTGTCGCCGGCCCGTTTCTTAAACCGCGGACTTCAACGTGATACTATGCCGCAGCAAGGAGGTCAGTGTCCGTTCTGCCAGCTTATAGATAACCCGGGACAGCTGGTAACTGTAGGAGAGACCGAGAACTTCTATGCATGGCTCGAAGTAAACCCCCGGGCCCGCGGACACACGATGGTGGTGCCCAAGGAGCACACGGAGAGCGTCCTCGACCTTTCCGCATCCGAGTGGTCTGAGGCCTTCAGGCTTACTCGTGAGGTCGTGGAAAAAGCCAGGAAGGGGCTTGGAGCGGACGGTGCCTCGGTAACGGTGAACATCGAGGAGGCGGGAGGCCAGATGCTCCCGCACGCCTACATACAGGTCTTTCCCCGCTTCGAGTCCGAAGAGAACGCTGGAACTCCTACTGGCGCCATATTCCCTCAGAGAGAGGATCTCCAGCAGGAGCTTGAGAGCATACAGGGCGAGATGAACTCGGTATCCGTCGACTTCGGGGAAGAGGAAACGCACGAACCGCACGAGGAGTCCCAGAAGTTCAAGAGCGCAGGCAAGATAGACTCGATACTAGGGGGTCCGGGTGGAGGCGGCCCGGATGAGCAGGCAGGTGATGAAGATGTCGAATCCGAACCTCAGGAGCCAGAGGACGATCAGAGCGATCAAACGGATGTCTCGGGGAGCGAATCCGAAGAAATGTCTCGCGAGGAGCTTCTCCGGGCTCTCGTGGAGAGCTACGGTTCCTCGGAGGAGATGCTCAATTCAGACGAGTTCCGGAGCATGATAAGATCTGCGGACTACCGCCTGAAACGTCTCGGCGGCCGGGAGGAGTCCGGCAGCCACGACTGGGTGTGACTTCAGATCTGGTTATAAAGTCTTCCGACCTTGATACATTATGGTCAAGAAAAATAGCAGTTACGGGGCTTACAATAACTTGACAAAAGTGGTCGGAGCTGCCAGATTGGGTACGAGCGTACTTGGAACCGCAAGAAAAGGCTTAAGCAGGGCTCTTACGGGTCCGGAGGGAAGGTACGAGGACAACAGGTCCTACTTAGCTCGTGCTTTTGGTTCAGGCTCGAGCTGTAGATCGCCAGATGACGAGTCTGGGCGAGATGTATCTCCGTCAACGGATATGGCGGAGCTGCTCGAGGAGGATTGAAGATCCGGCTAACTCTCAACTCTTTTAACTTTCTGAATACCCGGGTACATCATGCAAGAGTACAATCCTCAGGAGCTGGAGGAGAACGTAAAACAGTTCTGGAACCGGGAGGACGTCAGAGAAAGAGCGCTGGAACGCAACGAGGACGGCGAGCTATTCTACTTCTGTGACGGCCCTCCCTACGCCTCCGGTAACATCCACATGGGAACAGGTCTAAACAAGATACTCAAGGACTTCTATCTGCGCTTCCACAGGAAGCTGGGCTACAACGTCCACTCTCAACCGGGCTACGACACCCACGGGCTGCCGATCGAGAACAAGGTCGAGGAAGAGAAGGGCTTCAACTCCAAGAAGGAGATCGAGGAGTTTGGAGTAGAGAACTTCATAAAGGAGTGCCAGGCGTTCGTCGACAGGCATATCGACCAGATGAACCAGGACTTTGAGGACATCGGAATCTGGATGGACTGGGAGAACCCGTACGTGACGTATCACGACTACTATATCGAGGGAGCGTGGAAGACCTTCAAGGAAGCGTTCCAGAAAGGATTCCTGTACAAGGACGGCTACCCTGTCCATGTCTGCACGCGGTGCGAGACCGCAGTGGCGTACAACGAGATCGAGTATACCGAGCTCAGCGACCCCGAGGTGTACGTCTCTATGCCCGTGAAGGGCTCTGACGAGGTATTGTTGATCTGGACCACGACTCCCTGGACCCTGCCCGCCAACGCTGCCATAATGGTCCATCCGGAGTTCGAGTACTCTCTCGTGGAGTTCGATGGAAGAAAGGTGTGGATGGCAGAGGATCTCGTCGGCGACATAATGGATAAGTTAGGAGTGGAGGAGTATGCCGTGTCCAGGACCGTTCAGGGATCGGAGCTCGAGGACCTGAAGTACAGCCATCCTCTCCAGGACGTCTTGCCCGCGCAGGAGGATGTTCAGGGCCGAGTCGTACTCTCGGAGCGCTACGTCGATCTTGAGGGCGGAACGGGTCTCGTGCACTCCGCGCCGGGCCACGGAAAGGAGGACTACGAGGTCGGGAATGAAGAGGGTATCGAGCAGATATCGCCCGTCGATCTCAAAGGAGAGTTCACTGAAGAGGCAGGTCCGTACGAGGGCATGTACGTCAAGGAGGCGGACGAGGAGATCAAGAAAGACCTCGGCAAAGACCTGCTGTTCTCGGGAACCATCGAGCACGAGTATCCCAAGTGCTGGAGGTGTGACACGCCGCTTCTACAGCTCTCGATCCCGCAGTGGTTCTTCGGAGCCACACAGTTCAGGGAGGAGCTACTCGACCACAACGAGGAGGTGAACTGGGTTCCTGACTGGGCTGGAGGAAACTTTGATGAATGGCTCAACCAGCTGGACGACTGGCCGGTCTCGAGGCAGCGCTACTGGGGAATCCCGCTTCCGATCTGGGAGTGCGGAGAATGCGATAACACGACCGTTGTTGGGGATCGAGACGAGCTGCCGGAGGTTCCCGACGATCTCCACAGGCCGTACATCGATGAGGTCGAGCTGGACTGCGAGGAATGCGGAGGTTCAATGGAGAGGATCCCTGACGTCCTCGACGTGTGGTTTGACTCGGGAGTGGCTCCATGGGCGTCGCTGAAGCACCCTGCTGTCGACTTCGACTTCGAGGAAGCCGGATCGGTGGACTTCGAGCTCGAGGGGTTCGACCAGATAAGAGGATGGTGGAACAGCCAGTTCATCACATCTCACATGACCTGGGGCAGCAAACCGTTTGACAACGTTCTCTACCACGGCAAGGTGATGCTGGACGGCCGGGAGATGTCCAAGTCAAAGGGTATAGTCGTCTCCCCTGAGGAGGCCATAGAAAAGTACGGTAGAGACATCCTGAGGTTCTTTATACTTTCAGGAGATCCATCCGACGACCTGAACTTCACCTGGGACAAGATGGACGAGAACAGGGAGTTCCTTGACATCCTGTGGAACACCTACAGGTACAGGGACACCTACACGGAGGAGAGAGACAGGCCCGACCGGCTTGAACTCGAGGACAGGTGGATACTCTCCAGGTTCAATTCTATGGTCGAGAAAGTTCGTGATAACTGCACCGAGCCCAGCTTCACCGCTTACAGGGCGGCCGATGCTATTGAGAGTTTCACCAAAGACGACCTGTCCCGTTCATACATCAAGATGGTCCGTGACCGGATCAGGGGTGGAGAAAACTCCGAGGCTGCGGAGTGGACGCTGAGATACGTGTGCGACGGACTCCTGAAGCTTCTTTCTCCTTTTACACCCTACATAGCCGAGCATCTCTTTGAGGGAGAGGGATCAATTCACATGCGGGATATACCGGACCCTGAAAAGAAACTCATCGACAGGGAGCTCGAGAACCAGATGCAGATACTCCAGGAGGTCAAAGAGGCAGCTGCCAGGCTTCGCCAGGAGAGCGGCGTCAGGCTCAGGCACCCTGTAGCCGGGGTGACGGTCTCTGGAACAGATGCTGTCCGTGAAACGGTTGAAAACCTCGGGGAGCTGCTTGAAAACGATCTCAACACGAGAGAGGTGGCTTTCGAAAAGGTCGATCTTGACCACGAGGTCAAGCTTGACTACTCCGAGGCTGGCCCTGAGCTCGGAGACTCCGTGTCCGAGGTCGAGTCGGAGCTCCGGGATATAGACCACGATGAGCTCGCCGAGAAACTTGAGAGGGGAGAGGAAGTCGAGATCGCTGACCACGTGCTGTCGCCGGACATGTTCGATGTCAGAACTCATGTCCCCGAGGGTATGGAGGGAGAGGAGTTCTCCGACGGAACCGTCTACGTAGACTTCGAACGCGGCGAGGAACTGCTGAATGAGGCGTTCGTGGCCGAGGTTATCAGAGCCATTCAGCAGGAAAGAAAAGAGGCTGGTCTCGAAATCGAAGACGAAGTGGAAATCAGCTTCTCCGCCGATGTGAGCGAGATCAAGGATCATGAAGAAGCTATCAGAGATCGCGTGAACCTGGCATCCGTTGATTATAACGGTGAAGAGCATCTGCACTCCGCGAACGTCGAGTTTGATCCTGAAGACGTCGAAAGGACTTACTTCGTCCGGTTCTCCTTCACCGATCCCGTCGGTTAAAAACCGTTGCAGGTGATAGTGCGGTATGCGTAGAGAAAACTTGAAGCCCGCTGTGGACTATCTTAAAGAAATCGAAGACGAAGACGTCGCGATCATCCATCACTGGGACATGGACGGAACCTCATCCTCGGCCATAGTCTCCAAGATACTGGAGAAGGTGAGAGGAAGGCCCGCCGACAAGGTGATGATGCCGGAGAAGAGAGCCTACCACCTGTGTGAAGCTGACCACGATAAGCTGGAGGACGTTGGCAAGGTGATCGTCCTCGACTTCAACCTCGGCGCGGAAGAGCTTGAGTCCATAGACGAGAACTACGGCGACGTTCTGGTGGTCGATCACCACAACTTCGAGGACGTCCCTGACGTGCCGTTCGTGAATCCTCGTGAATACGACGCGGATGCCTACGTCCCCTGCAGCAAGCTTTGCCTTGAGATAGCGTCCGAGTTCGGACTGGAGGACGATCTCAGGTGGATCGCGGGACTGGGGATAATACAGGACTTCGGCGTCGAGTCATGCGTGGAGCTGTTCGAGAAGCTGGAGGAAGACTACGAGACATACCTTCCGGAGAAGCTTGAACAGCAGGAGCTGGCCAAGAACTGTGAGTACGGGCGTTACTCAAGCGTTCTGAACATCAAGCCGTACAGGGACTCAGCACACTTCGCCCGGCTTGCGTACGAGGCCCTGATGAAGGCAGACGATCTGATGGAGCTCGAGGCCATGGAGGAGTACCGCAAGATATACGAAGTATACCTGGAGATGCAGGACGAGTTCACCCGAGCCGTGGAGGACTACGACGAGGAAAGAGAGGTCGACAAGGAGAAGATGATAATCTTCTTCGAGCTCAAGAGCGACTTCCACATCACCTCCTCGATCTCGACCAACATGAGCGCGAAGACCCCGGAGTGGATACACCTGGTGGTACAGCGGGACGATGAGATAAACATATCAGCGAGGTGCCAGTCCGGACGTGTCGACCTCGGCGAGCTGATGCAGGAGGCCCTGCCAGAGGAGTCAAAGAAAGAGGGCGCCGAGGCAGGTGGCCACCGGAAGGCGGCGGGGGCCTCAATGAAGCCCGAGTACTACGAGGAGTTCAAGAAGAACTTCACCGAGCTGGTCTGAAACCACACCTGTTTTAAACAGAGCGCTGTAACCGTACAACATGACACGCGAAGAAGCCGAGAAGCAGAAAGAGAAGGCGAAGGAGATGCTCGGAATATCCGACGACAGGGCGAAGGAAATCTTCAGGGAACAACCTGACAGGAAACAGCAGAA
>JBDGRC010000039.1:0-16432 GCA_042218495.1 Candidatus Nanohaloarchaea archaeon
GTCATACCGGAGTTCGCGGTGGACGAGATAGAATCCCAGGCCAACAAGGGCCTCGAGGTCGGATACAGAGCCATAGAGCAGGTCGAAGAACTCAGGAAGCTCGCGGAAAGGAAGGGCTTCGAGCTTGAGTTCACGGGAAGGAAGCCGACGGGCGAGGAGATAGAGATGGCAGGAAGCGGCAGAATAGACGCCCTGATACGCGACGTCGCAGAAGAGATCGATGCAGTACTTTACACGGGAGACAGGGTTCAGGCGAAGGTGGCTCGAGCAAAAGGAATCGAGACGAAGCTCTTCAAGCAGGAAAAGACCGAGAAGTTCCCCATAGAGGACTACTTCGACGAAAAGACGATGAGCGTCCACCTCAAGGAGGGGAGCGTTCCAAAGGCAAAGAGGGGTCTGCCTGGAGAGTTCGAGCTCCAGGATATAGATGAAGAGGAACTCTCCGGGCGAGAAATGAACCAGATAATTGAAGATATCGTTGAGAAGGCGGAGATGTCCGACGAAGGGCTGATGGAGATGGAGAAGGAGGGAGCAACGGTTCTCCAGATCGGAAGTTACAGGATCGCTATCTCGAGACCTCCGTTCTCTGAAAGAGCCGAGATAACAGCTGTCAGACCTGTCGCGAAGGTCGGGCTGGAGGACTACGACCTCTCGGACGAACTGATCCACCGCCTCGACCAGGAAGCGGAGGGAATACTGATAGCGGGCGCTCCAGGGCATGGAAAGTCGACTTTTGCCCAGGCGCTGGCAGAACACTACGACAGGGACGGAAACATAGTCAAGACGATGGAGAAGCCGAGGGATCTCGACGTCGGTCCGAACGTGACGCAGTACAGCGGCCTGGAGGACTCGATGGAGAACACGGGAGACTTTCTACTGCTCGCGAGGCCAGACTATACGGTCTTTGACGAGGTCAGGAAGACGGACGACTTCGAGGTCTACAGCGACATGAGGCTCGCAGGCGTTGGAATGCTTGGCGTGGTGCACGCTTCCGAGCCTGTAGACGCCGTGCAGAGGTTAATAGGCCGGGTGGAGCTCGGTATGATACCTCAGGTGGTTGATACCGTGGTCCACATCCGGGACGCCGAGGTTTCCAGAGTCTACAAGCTGGAGCTGACGGTAAAGGTTCCCGAGGGAATGGTTGAAGAGGACCTCGCGCGTCCCGTGGTATCGGTGAAAGAGCTCGAGGAAGAGAGACCTGTCTACGAAATTTACACCTACGGAGAAGAAACAGTGGTGATACCTGTTGGCGGACAGGATAGCGAGCCTTCAGGTGCGGAAAAGCTTGCGGAGGAGCAGCTTGAGTACAGACTGGACGGCATGCCCGGCGATCCGGAGTTCGAGTTCATATCCGAAGATCACATCGAGCTCTTTGTTGACGAGGAGGAGATATCCAAGGTAATAGGAAAAGACGGAGAGAACATACACTCGCTCGAGGAGGAACTCGGCCTCGATATAACGGTGGAACCGAAGAAGGCGACTCTGAAAGACGAGGTATCGGGCTTCAGCGTGGAGGAGCGGGGTAACTCAGTCATCCTCGAAGTAGGAGATGAGATGTCCGGGAAGGAGCTGGATGTCTATGAGGACGACGAGTTCCTCTTCACGGCCACGGTCGGAAAGCAAGGCGAGATTTCGCTTACGAAGGACTCCGGAATGGCAGGCAGGCTGCTGGGGGCCTCAGAGTCCGGGAAACTCGATCTAAGAGAATGATATGTCTTCAGGAACCCGTTTCATGGGTTCTATCCCCATACTCTTGACCGTTTCTTCAGGCGTCTTCGCGTAGTACTGGAGGTAATCTACTCCCCGGTGATTTCTGTCAGGACATCTGAGATTTTCGTCGAGTAACTCCAGATTTCTGTAAAGTTCTGTGTAGAACTCTTCGTCCTCTGTGAGTAGTTCTCCGGGAACAGGTTCCTCTTCGTGCGGCCCCTCCAGAATTTTAACCGGATCACTGCCCTCAGCCAGCCTTAAACCGTCTGTGGCCAGCAAATAAAACCGATCGCGGTTCGGACTGATGCCACCTCCCTTCGTTCCTCTGACCGCGACCCTCCTCACGGCCAGTGCCTCAGCAGCTCTATCATCTAGACAGAAAGCTTCAATGCTGTATAGGAAGCTTTTGGTCCTCACCGTCGCAGGATCCCTGATTGAAACATTAACTCTGGCCTCCCCGTACGTCGATTCTTCAGTCACAGACTTTAACTTTTAAATGAGTGATATAAATAATCGGTATGCCTCTGGAGGACATAGTATTCGCTATTAACGCCTCAGGTACTCTAACGATTGGCTCCATATGCTTTTTCCTGGTTTACACCAGCTTCAGGGGTATTGAGGACGAAGTCATACAGGAGTTCTCCAAGAGGTTCATGATGGCCATATCCCTGCTGCTGCTTTATGTCTCTTATCTTATGGTTCAGAGAACGATGTTCTCGGGCGTCCGGTTCATGGAGTCCCTGAGGTACTTCATACTTGCGATGGTATTCGTCTACATCATCTACTCTACCCTTGCCTTCGAGGAAGTGGCCAGCAAGTACGGTATCTCCAGAGAGGACAAGCTGGACAAGATGGAGAGGGAGGAAGGGCGCTAGTCCCGGCCTGTCTGCCTGCCGACTCTCCTGTCAAGCTCCTCGAGAGCTGAGTCAACGACGTCAAGCAGGTCCCAGTCCTCTTCCTGAACGTTCAGGACATATCCATCTTCTACAAGCTGTACCTTTACCTCGTATCGGTGCCTGCTTCCGTCCTCGTCGGCTTTCCTGAAGCGAAACTTGATCTCTTCGGGAGAGTCCAGCTTACGTCCCAGTGATCCATCTATCTGGTTCCTTATCTTCTCGTGAACGGCTGACTTTTCCTCAGGTACGTCGAGCCCCACGAGAGAAACCAGAACTGTTTCTGACTGTTTAAATCCGCTGAAGTGATCTACAAAATCTTTTACAGTCACAATTGAGTCCGGATACCGGTCTGACGTCTTCAAAAGATAATTCGATCCTTCATCCGACATCCTACTGGCGGCCTCTGAACCCGATAGGTTACCGTCCGTCGTCGCGACTGAGCGGTTCATTATCTCTTTCACCGGTATATCCTTCATCGGGACCTTCTCGTTCCCTGCGTTGGAAGAGTATTCCTCCCCGCTCCTGTTTCCGGAGGCGCCCTCGGAGCCCTGTGATTCTCTTTCTACGAGCGCCTTCAGCATCTCTAAGCTCGTCACCATCCCGGTAAGTCTGCCGTCTCCGTCGACCACCGGCAGCCTTGAGATATTTTCATCCAGCATAAGGTGTCGTGCCTTTTCAATCGAGTCGTCCTCGAACACCTTGAAGAGTTCAGGAGGACTCAGATGATCGAAAGAGATGTTTTCAAGCTCCTCGGTCTCTCTGAATGCTTCGAGGAACTCTCTATCCGATACAACGCCCCTCAGGCTGTTTCCCTGGGTGTGAACCAGCATCTTGCGCCCGGAGTTGATCCTGAGATCGGCCAACTCTATCAGAGAATCTCCAGGATCGATCTCCGGAGGTTGATGCATCACCTTCCTGGCCTTGGCGCTGGAAGCGTCGAACTGTACGCTTCTGACAAGATCCCTGTAGCTGATCGCGCCTGCAAAGCTTCCCGAGTCATCGAGTACAGGTACCGCCCTCAGATCGCTCCCCTCCATCACGTTCCTGACGACCGAAAGAGAATCTTCAGTCCTTACGGTCTCGAAATCCCTGTTTACTAACTGGCTTGCGGGTATATCCGTCGCGGATACCACTCTATCGACCGTTCACCAGGAACTTGTCCGGGTTGTCATCCATGTCTATGAAGTTGTCGCATGCCTCTCTGAGCTCCTTGGCGCTGGAGCTGCCGAAACTCATGACCTCAACCCGCGTTCCCATCGCTCTGAGGTGCTCGACAAGCGCCTCGAAGTCGCCATCTCCAGTGACAAGGATGATCGTGTCCAGCTTTTTGGCCTGCTGGACCATGTCAACTGTCATTCCAAGGTCCCAGTCGCCCTTCTTCTGGCCGCCGTAGAACTCCTTGAGCTCCTTGACATGGACCTCGTACCCTATGCCACGGAGCGCATCGAAGAAGTCGTTCTCTCCGGGAGTATCGCCCTTGACGACGTACGCAGATGCTCTTACAAGCCTGCGGTTCATCACAGCTGCGTCAAGCAGCTTCTGGAAGTCTACCTTGTCTTCATATAGGTTTTTTGCGCTGTAATACATGTTTTGGACGTCGACGAATACGCCGACCCTCTGATCTTCGTGTATAGCTGTCATAATTTCGACCTGCTTAAACCGGAGCGTATAATCGCTCCATAACTAATTCGGAACTGTTAACCTTAAAATTGGACCGATTTCGGAAACCTTCAGATCCGGGGATTTTCTGCCTCACATTTGTTTTTAACGCCTGACATCTCTCAGCTTCTCTATGTTCTCCCTGTAGCTGTCGAGGTAGTTCTGAGGCGTCTCGAGTATCATCGGAACCTCTTCAAACTCTTCGGCGTTGACTATGTTCCTGAATCCTTCCTCTCCGATCTCTCCGTGCCCTATGTCCTCGTGGTTGTCCTTCTCGCTCCCGCGCTCGTCCTTCGAGTCGTTCAGGTGCAGCACCTTTACGCTGTCGAGGCCCAGTTCTTCCTCGATCTCCCGGAGGAAGTCCTGGAAGCCATCCTCGCTGACAAGGTCGTATCCCGCGGCGTGTGCGTGGCAGGTATCTATGCAAACGCCCAGCTTTTCCTCATCAGTCTCCGCCTGCTGCATCATCTGCCTGAGCTCTTCCATCGACCTTCCGAGAGTTGTGCCTTTGCCGGCTGTGTTCTCCAGGAGAAGAGTGACTCCTTCCGGTATTTCCAGCTCGTCTAAGCCCTCCGCTATCCTCTCAATTCCGTTATTCCGGCCGCTGCCTGTGTGAGCTCCGGGATGGAAGACGACGTACTCGACACCCAGCTTCTCGGCTGCCTCGAGCTCCGACTGGAGGCAGTTGAGAGACTTCTCGAATAGCTCGTTCTTTGGGGTCGCGAGGTTGACCAGGTAGGTGGAGTGGATCACATACGGATGCTGGTCCCTCTCATCCCTGGCCGTCATGAACTTCTCTCCGTCCCCATCCTCGTACTCGGAAACGCTCCAAGTACGTGGCGAGCCTGCGAATATCTGCCCGCAGTTCCCAGATTCCTCTTCCTGGCGCTCAACTGCTTTTTCTACTCCGCCTGAAATCGATACGTGGGCTCCGACTCTGAAGGTCATGTCATAAGTTTGTGGTTTGGTTTCAAAACACTGGTTCTGATCCAGCACTTTTTCCACTACTTCTTCTGGGGACGCAAAACCAGTGTTTTCTTTCTTCCCAAGCCCTAGCACGTGCCTTCTCTAGCTTGTCAAAATCATCTTCGTCTAACTCTAAACGACGTGCAATCTCCTGTTTATTCTCGATCCGGCGCATAGATACTTATTCTGACCTTGAAGCTTTAACCATTACCGTTACAGGTTACAGTTATACATTTCAACCAGAACATCAATTCATGGAATTAATTTCACTCGCACCCTCTAATACGGAAGTACTCTGCGAGTTAGGGGCGTACGAACAGATAGTCGCAACCACTTCGCTCTGTGATTATCCTGACGGTGTGAGAAAGCTTCCCAGCGTCGGTGGATGGACGGAAGGCATTGACTTCGAGAAAATCGAGAGCCTCGATCCTGATCTGGTGCTGACGTCGGACAGGCTGCAGGAAGAGGTCTTAAAGGAGCTGGAAAGCAGGAAGATTCCTTCCCTGCACGTCGAGCCGACTACGCCGGAAGAGGTGTACGAGTCTATTCTCACTATCGGAGAGGCGATCGGAGAGAAGGAGGCTGCTGAAGACCTGGCTGAGAACATGAGAGAGGAAATTGAATCTATTGAGCTCGGAGGCGCCAGGATCTACTGCGAGGAGTGGATGAACCCTCCGATGGTGTCCGGGAACTGGGTACCGGGTCTGGTAAAGAAGGCGGGCGGCGAATACATGATCAGCGAAGGCGCGAGAAGCAGTGAAGTTTCACTCGAAGAAGTCAGGAAATTCGATCCAGAGTACATATTCCTGAACGTCTGCGGAGCGGGAAGGAACGTGAATGTCCATGATATAAAGGAAAGAGAGGGCTGGAGCAGTCTGACAGCTTTCAGGAAAGGAAACGTCTACGTGGTAGATGACGCACTACTTAACCGTCCTGGGCCGAGGCTGGTGGAAGGGATAAGCCTCATCGAGTCCTACGTGTCGTGATCAGTGTAGGGCTCTCCTCTTATCTCCGACAGAAGGTTGACGGCCGCCTTCGCCCCATCTCCCAGGGCTGTAGACGTCTGGTACTCCCAGGAGTTGGCTAGTCCGGCAGCGTAAACTCCTTCCGCCGCCTTATTCGATTCGTCGGTTACGAGATGGCGGTCCATCATGTACGGTCCTTCGACGCCGTCCTCGAACTCGACTTCGAGGCCTTTGACATATGAGAGGTCTCCGGCGCTCGCGACCACGATGAAGTCGGCCTTCCGTTCTCCTTCCTCGCTTTTTATGAGGAATCCGTCTTCTTTCCTTTCGACTTCAACCACTTCCTGTTCCGAAAGCTCTCCTCCAAAGTTCTCGAGCTTTCTCCTGCCCTTCTCCAGTATCTCCTGTCCTCCGATAGAACAGTGGCAGATCAGGTTCTGAATGTTGGAAGTGTTCTTTACCAGCGATTCGCCATTATCAAATACGACCGTCTCCTCGCCCGATTTTGCCGTGAAGACTCCTGCCTGGAGTCCAGCGACCCCTCCGCCTATAACCGCTACTTTTGTCATATCTAGTAACTTGGCCCCCAAGTTTCATTTGATTTTCCACATAATACCAAGCATTCTGCATTATTCTACTTCCTCAGATACCCAGGGTATCAAATCATTGAGCGCCCCTTTTATTTACTGCCTCTCAAGCAGATCCGCTAAATCGGACAGGGACTTCACAGGTCTGTTCGAGACCGGAACGGCGCCTTTTGTCCCTGGTACAGACCCCGTAATATCGGAATCGGAACGGAACAGGTACCTCTCGCCTTCCTCAAGTCCTCCTGTCAGCTCTGGCAATGTCCAGTATGTTCCCTCGGTATCTTTCAGCGGGTAGTATTCGCTGCTTCCGACGCCCGAACTAAGTTCCGAGATTAAGTACGTTTCTCCCTCAAACTCTATCTCCTCTCCTGCCGCTCTTTCAATATCAGGCATTTCCAGAGGATCTTTCTCCCGTGTTTCCTCCCTGGAAAGTGCTCTTGTCTTCGCTTTCCGGCCCTGATCCTCGTTTCTATCGTTCTGAGATCCTTCATTATTGACAATGTATCCCGGAGTAACATCCACGCAGAACAGGTATCTTTCAATTTCCTCCTCGTACTGACGTATTTTCTTGACATCGATTGATCTCTGACCTCTATTTATTTCCTGTCTATCAATTCCGATAAAGGTCGTCAGATTTGAGATGCCTCTTGAGGCTGCAGTGTTCGTTATATCCAGGCCGTACTCTTCCTCCGCCCTGTCTGCCACCATCTGGTGATTTATATAGTTCCTTGAAGGTTCCAGAAGTTCTTCCGCAGCCACTAAACCGGCCTTCTGGGTCGATCTGAGAGGAATTTCCTTCATAACAAATGGAACTCCCTCAGGGTCTCGCTGATATTTTCTAAAGCCTGCTATGATTCCCGAGAGCTCTTCATCCAGCACGGGAGCCTTTTCAATAAGTTGCCCGTATGCCGGGAACTCGTCCATCCAGCCTTGGGCGCTGTACGCGGTATAACCCTTGAATTCGGAAAGGGCTGGAGGCGTCCGATGCCTTACAGATTCAACCGCAGCAGGAAAAAAGCCGAGTGCGTACAGGGTCATTGCCTCGGAAGCCGTCTTGATATTAGGCTCATCAGCGTATTCAGTTATTGGTTGCTGATCCTTAGGAGGCCCATCCTCCACCGTTTTTCCTGAGTCTTTGTTCATTCCCGAGTAAACGAACAAACTCAAATGATAAAAGGAAAAAAGGCAGAGGGATTCTAACCCTCAAACGTAGATTCGATCTCTCCGTAGCGAGCCTCAACGGCATCCCAGTCGACTACTTCGAAGAAGGCGTCGATGAAGTCGCCGCGTTCTGGTCCGTAGTCGTGGTAGTAGGAGTGCTCCCAGACGTCGATGGCAAGCACCGGATGAGCACCCCATACAGCCCCCTCGTCGTGATTGTCCACCACAACATTGTGTAGGGAGTCCGTGTAGGGAACGTAGACCAGCAGGGCCCATCCGGACGCCGAACCAGCCGCGGCGACGAACTCCTGCTTCCAGTTCTCGTAGCTTCCAAACTCCTCCTCTATCCTCTCCATCAGATCTCCGGACGGTCTTCCGCCTCCCTCCGGAGACATGTTCTCCCAGAAGAGGTTGTGGAGAAGGTTTCCGCTGAAGTTGTGCGTATAGTCTCGTAGCAGCGATCCAGTCGATGAGAAATCTCCTCCTTCTCTCTGTTCCTCCAGTGCTTTCTCGGCCGAATTCATGCCGTCCACGTATCCCTGGTGGTGCACGTCGTGGTGCCACTCAACCACCTTCTTCGAGATTGCGGGTTGGAGGGCGCTGTAGTCGTAAGGAAGTTCCATCAGTTGTTCTTCTTTCATTTGTACCACATGTTACAGTTCATATCAACGGTCATAAGTGTGACTGTCAATCCCTGGACATGAGATTCGTGGTTATCGAGGGCACTTCAAGAGAAGGCAGAAAAAGCATACATCCTGCACGCTACGCGGTCGAGAAGCTAGAGGATAAAGGACATGAAGCAGATCTCTTCGACGTTAAGCAGAGAGAGATTCCATTCCTTGGCAATAGAACGTACATAGAAGACGAAAACCCTGTTCCAGAGGACGTCAGGGAGTTCGGTGAACTGGTAGAGAATGCTGACTGCGTGGTGATCGTGTCGCCGGAATACAACCACTCGATACCGGGAGCGCTCAAGAACGCGCTGGACCACCTGTATCCAGAATACGAGGACAAGCCTTTCGGTTACATCACTGTTTCGGCGGGAGGATTCGGCGGTATCAGGGCGCTCGATCATCTCCAGGACATCACGCTGGGCCTCGGAGGCGTCCCAGGTCCGAGCCTGCAGGTCTCCAATGTCTCGGATGTATTCGGAACAGACGGCGAACTTCTCGATGAGAGCTACAGGGAGAGGTTCGAGGTATTCATAGAGGAAGCAGAACGGTTTGCAAAGAAAATTAAATGAGAAAATGTGTCAGCGGGGGGCGTTCTCCTGCCGCTGAAGCGCTTCCTGAACGTTGATCGGCGAGGTCAGGATGAAGCTCTGGACCTTTGGGAACAGGAGTTCACCGTCTCCCGACACATAGAGCTCCTGGGAACGTGTCTGAGTCCCGTTGGCGGTCATGTCCGTCACGGTAAGGTTGTAGTAGTACATCCCGTGCTGGACGGTCGCCTGGCCCACTTCAACCGTCCTGTTGGGAGAGCTGGCAACGAGAGACCTCACATCATCCGTGACAGCTGCCTGACTGGCCGAAGGTCCGGACGTCATGGTTGATGCGCCAAGAGCCCCGAGAGCAATCCCCGCGACAAGGCCGATGCCCAGTGCCTGTCCAGCGGAGAGCGTAGCAAAGGTCTTTGAGCCTTCAGCCTGTTCCAGCTTCTCCTCTTCGACCTCCTCACCTATCCGCATCTCCAGGAACTCCTTGACGGTCTTCCTGTCCTCACCTTCCTTCTCGGATTCAAGTAGATTTTCATAGTCAGGGTCTTCAGCCTCCCTGATAGCGTCTTTCACCTCATCGACAGTCCCGGAGAGCATCTCCTCCGCATCGTCCTGTGACATATGTGTAATTTCTTTCCGGAGGTTTTTCAAACCTTTACACCGGTTAAGCCGGAAAACCGTTTACACCCAAAACTCTCAACGACTAAAAACCGGGGTAAACGTCCGTTTATTCCTCATAATTTCCTTTAACACTCTCAGTGAATCAGATATGACCAAATATGTGCAAAGATTTGGGGGCGGCAGGATTTGAACCTGCAACCTTCCGCTTTCTCCGTAGCCTTGATCTTGTTTTAATCATCGAGCCTGTAAGGCTCTCATCCCTCCAGATCACCGCGTCATTTACCCCCGTCGACCGGGGACTAACGATGAAATCCCTGGAGGCGGACGCTCTCCCGAATTGAGCTACACCCCCTACTTTTCTTCAACAACGCGACCTTTTTATGAAAGGTAGATAATTTCGATTTCAAGCTTATTCTATTGAATCTTGACCCGAAGTCCCAACCGTGATAAGTGAAAGAGACGGCATACACATCGATGGAGAGAGGCTCTATGTGGCGGACTCGAGAGCCGCCTCGGGCGACGTGAACATCGTGAGCCACGCCCACTTCGACCACCTGCACCTGGAAGACAGCGAAGTAGTTTGCTCTGAGACAACGGCCAGGCTCGCCGAGGCAAGGACGGGAGAGAAGATCAACAGGGTTGAGACGCCAGGGGAGATCGAGCTTATCGAGTCAGGCCATATACTGGGCTCCCGATCTGTCTTTGTGGAGACGGAAGGCGAGAGGATACTTTATACGGGAGACTTCTCACCGAGAAACCGCCAGTATCTCGAAGGTTTTCAACCTCAGAAATGCGATGTGATGGTGGTGGAGAGCACCTACGGAATCCCTGCATATAGATTTCCTCCGCAGGAGGAGGTCGAGACCAGGATAGTAAACTGGATAGAGGATAACGACGATACTCTGTTCCTTTTCGGCTATTCCCTGGGAAAAGCCCAGAAGATTCAGAGGATAGTTCAGGAAGCCACGGACAGACCTATCGTGGCTCACGGCGCCGTAAAAAAAATGAACAACGCGGTAGAAAGCATAGCAGGGCTTGAATTCCGGGCCAGCAGCTATTCGGAAGACAGGGATGTGCTGGAGGACGATGGAATATTCATCGGACCGTCGAGGGTCTCAACATCAGACTTCATCGAAAAGATGGTCGATCGCACCGGCGGACTCAAGGCTGGCTTCTCCGGATGGGCCGTTTCTGAGTCTTTCAGGCACCGCGGAGGCTACGACAAAACGTTTGTGCTATCCGACCACGCGGACTTTGACGAGCTGGTCGAGGCAGTCAGGCGATGCGATCCAAGAAAGGTCTACACGACACACGGTTTCGATGAGGCCCTCGCATCACATCTCTCGAACGAACTGGGGTACACTGCGAGGGCGCTCAAGAAGAACCAGTCGTCTTTGAAGGACTTCTGAACCGGAAAGGCGTCGAAGCCTCAGGGATTGATGTCCGCACAACCGTTAGCCTTGCCTGCCAGCGAACGGCTCACCGACGAGAGAAACAGCTCCCTGACCGACTGCCTGAAGCTTTCGATGTCCTGGCAGGTGCCGGAATGTCTGATTGTGTAATCTTCGGTAATTTCGAGATTTATCTTGAACTTGCCGTCCTCCAGCATGCCGAACTTCTTCTGTGAGTTCATGAACTTTTCGGAGAGCGATCTCCGGGCCTTCTGGGGCAGATCTGCCTGTATATAATGCCTCACATCGTCCTCTGTCTCCACATGAAGCGCAAAGTCAAGTTTTTGGTTCTCGAGCCGGCACTTCCCTGATTCAAAGCTCTCCTGAACCGGTACCTGTGGCTCGAAGAACCTGGCTATGTCACGAGCAGATATGGCGGCGGATCTCCGTCTGACCGCCTCCTCAAACTCTTCTGGAGCATGAAGGATGTCTGAATCTGATTCAAACCTGTTGACAGCCGCGTAAAGTACTTCTTCTGAAGAAGTTTCCATCCTATCCTGAATGAAATCTTTCTTCGATTTGACTTCCTCGATGGATTCGCTGTTGTACGGGACATCTATAAGAAAAATCTTCGAGCGTGGAGCATGCTCAAGGACAGCATCCACTGCTATGCCGTACTTGTCGGCGACGTCCGATGAGAATGAAGCCTCTGCGCCAGCGTAAGAGGATTCAATGTCATTGAGTATAGTCCTGAGCTGGTTGATGCCCTTCCTGTAGGGAGTCAGGCTGTCATGTAGCAGCCTTGCCTGTTCATGACTCAGCTGCCCTCTCTCGACCATCTTACCCAGCTCCCTGACGGCCCTGTCAGTGTCCGTGTAGACCAGCTCTTTCTGCAGGAACTGGTGCAGCTCGCGGAAAGGTATGCACCTGAACTCATCCGATTCTGTATCAACCGGGGTGACCATCATTGGTCTGACCTCGTGTTCGTCCATCTCGGCGTGGTCCAGACCGACATCCACCGGATTTGACTTCAGTCTCTCTATGTAGTCCTTCATTCTCTCCCTGTCCTGAACATCTATTTCTGGCTTGCTCTTGGCATCGAGTATCCAAACCTCCTTCTTTTTCTCTCTCGTCACCCTGGTGAAGCAGTCCGGCCTGCTGGAGTCGCTCAGAGATCCAATCTGCTCAAAAAAGTTAAAGTAGCCGTTGTACTGCCTTACCACGTCAAGCACGTCTCTCTGGAAAGCTTCCCAGTCGCTCACTCTACTACCTCGTAGCTCTCGACGAAGCCATCGCTGTCATTGTCTTTTCCCTTCACCACGACGTAACCTCTCCCGTTGATCGCTGAAGCAATCTCCTCGAGGTCATCAAATGCCAGAACAGCCGCCCTTGTACCCTGGCTCCTGACTCCTGCGGCCATAAAAACTCTTTTCTCCCCGAATTCCGGGTTTTCGCCGTACGCCAGCACCCCAATCTCTGGTTTACTGTACTCGTTTTCCCCCGTTCCCAGCTTCCTGTAGGGAAACTCCTCTCCGGTAAACCTTGCCGGGAAAGCAGAGTTAAACCTCCTGGTCGCCGTGTTCGTCAGTATTCCTCCTATCATGAGAAGGTTCTGGCTGTAAGCTTCATCCCTGGCTATATCGGTATCCAGCGCGACCCTTGGAGCAGTCATCTTGGCGTGCTCGCTGATCTTCCCAGCGACCTCTGCCGCGAGATGTCCGTCCCTGGCCCTGACATCATCGGGACCGTGAGGATCAGCGCTCCCCGACACCACGGTGAGGTCAATCTTCTTTCCGTTAGAAGCCGGGCCAAAGAACTCCGATATATCCGGTTCAAGAGATACAGAGTCGGTTTGTGAGATGTAACCGGTATCGTAATAAAAGGCAGGAGCGCCTAATTTGTAGAAATTTTTTTTACTTTCAGAATCATCTTCTTCGTTCTTTTTCTGGATCAGTCCGGCCTCCAGGAGCTTCTTGAAATGGTAGTGGGCACGCTGCTTGCTTATACCAAGCTTCCTGGCTGCTTCTGAGGGATAGTGCGGTCTCTCGGACATCAGATCAATAATATCTCTTCTAATGGAGCTGTCCAATGCTTCCAGCTTCCCCCCGTCGAGCTTTTTGACGGGAACTGATCTACCATCACGACTTTCAATCCTCACGGGGATATTAGTAAAACGATGTTTTTACAGCTTTGGGGAACTAGTAGTTTAACCCCATTGCAGCGGGCTTTCGTCAAACTCCCGCTGTACCGCTTTTATTATAAGATGCTAGAGATTAATGCTACAGATATGTGCGGAATAGTGGGAGTGAAAAAGGAGGGAGAGGCCTCTGAGAAAGCGTTTGAGAGCCTGAAGAGGCTCGAGTACAGGGGATATGACTCGGCAGGAATCGCTACGGCAGACAGCAGCATCGAGGTCGTCAAGGGAACAGGCACGATAGACGAGGCCGTGAACAAGGAGTCATTCGGAGAATCAGCGATTGGACACACCCGATGGGCGACACACGGTGGCGTGAACGAGGTTAACGCTCACCCGCACACCGACTGCAACGGAAGTATAGCAGTGGCTCACAACGGAATAATCAACAACTACAAGGAGCTCAAGAGCTCTCTATCCGGGGTCGGTCACAGGTTCGAGTCAGAGACGGACACCGAGGTGATACCGCACCTGATCGAGGAGTACTTCGAAGGAGGAGCTTCAAGGCGTGAAGCTTGCGAAAGGGTGATGGAAGACCTTGAAGGGTCCTTCGCAGTTACGGTCCTATTCGAGTCCGGAGACATCGTGGCTTTCAGGAAGAGCTCTCCTCTTGTAATAGGAGTCGGCGAAGGCGAGCACTTTGTGGCATCTGACTTCACCGCTTTCCTGGAACACACTGAAAGAGCTCTCTTCCTGGAGGACGGCGATCTCGCTGTTCTCAACAGCAATCTGGAGGTCTACAGCGACGGCGAGAAAGTTGACAGAGAGGTCAAGGAGATTGACTGGGACTCGGGCGATGCGACGAAGGCCGGGCACGACCACTACATGACGAAGGAAATCAGAGAGCAGAAGAATACGATTAAGCGGGCTGCTTTCCAGGACAGGAGCGACATGCGGGAGGCTGTCTCGATGCTAGATGATGCGGACAACATATACATGACTGCTTGCGGAACAGCAAGCTACGCCGCTGAAATAGGCGCGAAATATCTTCGGGAAGCCGGCTATGAGCCACACGTGGAGAAGGCGCACGAGCTCGAGCACAGGGCGGACAAGATATCCGGAGATGACATCGTGGTGGCAGTAAGCCAGAGCGGCGAGACCGCGGATCTTCTCTCGGTGCTTGAGGAAACCGATGCCGATGTGCTTTCAGTGGTCAACGTGGTGGGATCGACCCTCGCGAGGAACTCCGAGAAAGCGCTCTACGTGAACGCAGGCCCTGAAATCGCCGTTGCATCCACGAAGGCTTTCACCGCCCAGATTACGGTGCTCAAGCTGCTTGCTCACTCCGCCAGCGACAAACTCGACAGGGGGAGAAAGGAACTGATAGAAACGGCAGAGAAGGTGAGCGATGTCCTGAAATCTAACCAGCAGACGATAGAATCGGTGGCGGGTTACCTGAAAGACAAGCAGGACGTCTACTTTATCGGAAGGAACCTCGGAAGAGAGCTGGCGTACGAGAGCGCCCTTAAGCTCAAGGAGCTTTCATACCTCCATGCAGAGGGATTTCCGGGTGGAGAGTTCAAGCACGGCACACTGGCTCTCATAGAGGAGGGAATACCCGTATTCTGTTTCCTGAACCACGACAGGAGCGACCTTATATCCAACGCCATGGAGGCAGAATCAAGGGGAGCGGACCTGATCGGCGTTGGAGATGAACCCACAGAGGACCTGAAATACTTCTTCAAGATACCGGAAGACCCCAACAGCGAGATACTCGAGATAGTCCCGATGCAGATGCTGGCGTACAGGACCGCTGTCAAGAGAGGTAACGATCCCGACAAGCCCCGGAATCTCGCGAAGAGCGTCACGGTCAAGTAGCTTTAAACAGCCTGAGACTGAACTGTGTGTATGAAGAAAGTGTCTGCCCTGACGATCTTGACAGTTGCCTTTGCGGCGACCGCGACCTCACAGTACAACGGAGACGGTCTTTCAGAGTTCGCGTCGAGCTACAACGACCAGACGGACCAGGTTCCAGGTTTCGTGGCGGACATAGTCGGAGGAGAAACCATAAACGTAAACCTGAACGCCAGCGGCGACATTTCTACTGTAGGAGTCGACATGGACGGAGTCAGGATAACGAACGTCTCCGAGGGCGGTTTCAGCGAGCCGACTTTGATCGTCAACGCGTCGATGTCAGCCATTAACAGCACTCTGCGGTCGGATTCCCCGTACAGCGAGCTCGAGAAACAGATCCAATCGGGAGGCATCAGCTACAGCTCCACCACGACCGGAGGAAAGGTCAAGCTTGCGCTGGTTGACGCTGTCAGAAGCATTCTCAGCCTATTCTAGGTCCTCTGGGGTCCGTACCTCGATCCCCCTGTTCTCCATCTCCTCCGCGAACTCGACCAGCTCCTCCTCGCTCTCCGTCAATGGCACCACAACTTCCGGCCTCAAACCGGTCGAAAGACCATGGACGTCCACTTTTCCTGGATTAACGAAGGCCGCGTCCGTCTTCGGCCCCTCCTCAGGGTAGCCCGAGGAATTCTCACAGTAGTACAGTCCAGTGTCATTCATCCGCACAAAATATCCTCCCTCGTCGAAAGAACGGACTCTCACACCGTAAACATCGATTACCTGTCCGTTTTCAATCATCTCCTTGTCCCTGACCGGAATATCGTCCTTATCAATTCCGGAGGCCGCGACTACGCAGGTCCGCGGACAGGATATAGTTCTCACCACGCTCCGGTCAAATCCCGGGTCCGTCAGCACGACGATGTCGGCGACTGCCGCGCCCCTACCTGGATCTATACAGAGATTGAAACCGTCGTCCTCCAGAAAGACTCCTCCCGTACGGCTAGCCTCCACCTCAACACCGTTTATTAGCATCCGTTTAACCCACGTGCCCCCTTGCCCCAAAAAGAGTTATATCCTGTATCCCGTGTAACCTATGTTAAAAACAGTTGTACCTGGTAGAAGTATTGTAAGATGCGCGGGGGTAGCCAAGTGGTCAAAGGCGCAGGACTTAGGATTCAAGGTTTCAGGCGGAACCTGACCGGCTGGAGAACTTCGGCCGATTAAGATATCCTGTCCCGTAGGGGTTCGCAAGTTCGAATCTTGTCCCCCGCA
>JBDGRC010000004.1:0-2923 GCA_042218495.1 Candidatus Nanohaloarchaea archaeon
GCTTCTGCCTTCTCTTCATCTGTTTCAAGGTCTTCGATTTCTTCCTCTACTTTAGGCCCTACTGTGTTTTCTACTATGTATTTGACGATGTAGTCTGGCGTGTAGTAGCTTCCTGTGGCTTTTCTTTCACCGTCGTCAGTTACCAGGTATGGCTGTCCTTCTTCTATTATGTCGTCATCGCTGAAGCTGTCGCCGTCTTCCTCGGCTTCTTCAACTGTTTTGACTACTTTGTCACCGTCTTCTTTGACCTCTACCATGTCTTCGTCTGCTTTTTCAAGCTGGTATTCTAGTAGGCCTTCGTAGATACCTCCGAGGTGCCTTACTGAGAGGTCGTAGTAGTCTACTCTTGCTTTCCCTTTTTGATCTCCTTTCTTTGTTCTGGCTACTAGGTCGATGACTTTGGCGAGGTATTCGTCGTGTATATTGTATTTTTGGAAGAATTCGTGTTTTTCTTCTGCAAACAATCCTCCGTTATATGCCGGGATGTGAAATTCGTCTTTTGGAATTCCTTTTGCTTCGCTCCCTTTGTCTATTAGGCTGAAGATTTCCCAGAGTTGGCTGCCTAGCAGTCCTCCTTTCCCATATCCTTCGCCTTCGTCTATCTCTTCACATACTTCGTCTACAAAGTCTGAGAAGTTGTATCTATCGTAAGGCCCTGAGGGGTTGCCGAGAATATCTCTAGCATCAGCGTAATGCGTAAATAAGAGGCGATATAGAAGTATGAGAGCATTGTCATGTATTTTTTCTATAGGTTCATCTTCTATTCCATCATTCCTGCTGTTGTTCAGGTATCCTTTAGAAATCCATTCAAGCGCCTGGTAAATATTTTCCTCTAGGTCTTCTCCTATATCTTTCGCATACTGAATACTTTCTTCCAAGATTTCATCTAGTATTTTGTCTCCTTCTTTCCCTTCTAGAGCTTCTTTTCTAAAGAATACATAGAAATATTTGAATTTTTCTAATGCCTTTTCTCTATCATCTTCTTCAATTATTTCTTCTACTATATTTATCTCATAGTAGGTGTCTAATCGATTGGTAGCTTCTCTGTTGACTAGTCTCCATCTCTTACCATTTGTTAGCATACCCCATTGCGGTTTATTATCTATTAGATAATCCACCACTTGTTTCATAGGATTGTTTTCCATTGCTGGACTTCCGCTGGCATTCCTCTTCTCTAAGTCTTTTTTCCATGCTTTTGCCTCTACTAAAGCTACAGCATTCTCATAATATTGACCCGTATCACTTGCTTCCTTTTTCTGACTTTCATCGGCATACAACGCATAATCCGGCACTCTAGAACTAGCTTGACCAGGTTTTTCCTGCTCCTTGTTGAAACCCAGTACTTCCCTCAATATTTTCGTTATATAATTATTTCTTAGTTCTACTTCATCATTAGTCCTGTTTGGAAGATAGTATGATTCATCTTCATGTATTTCCTTTAATTTATCAAGCTTATTCTCTAATTCTTGCTCATCAACTTCCCATAGATCTCTCCTTTCAATTACTTTCTTGAGGTAGTGTCTTGAGAAGAGATTTTCGTTCTTATAGGGAGAAAGCTGTTTCTGAACAGACTGCGACATAAAACATTTACCTTGTCGTATAGGTTAAAAATCCATTCCAAGAGTTGTTTCCTGCCGAAAGATATTAGATAAACAAAATGCCCTATCAGGATTGTAGAGGCCTCTAAGTTGGAGGATAGTATTGAGGATTTGATTGAGGAGAAGATTTCTATCTAGTAGGCTTAGTTCATTGCTGGGTATTAGGGTTTCTTGAGTCTGCCTGTCTAAAAGTTGTGTTATGGCTATTAAGATTGATGAGTTGAGAAATGCTGAGTTTGTCGATGAGTGGGAGAACGGTTTTGGCTGGATTGCGAGGCCGGACGAGAAAATGCGGAGGACGTGTCATGCGTTTGTAGATGAAGGCGGTGTTCATCTGGTTGATCCTTTGGATGCTGAAAACCTTGACGAGAAGATCAGCGAGTTCGGAGAGGTTGAGGGTATTGTAATTCTTTTTGAGCGGCATGAACGTGATGCTGTGGAACTTGCTGAGAGGTATGAATGCCCTGTCTACGTGCCTGAATGGTTTGAAAGAGAGCTGGATGCAGAGTTAGAAGAGATATCTGGTAGTGTTCCGGGTACGGACTGGGAGATCCATACAGTGGTTGATTCCAGGTTGAGTAAGGAGGCAGCTCTGTACAACAGGGAAAACAGGAGTTTGATTGTAGCTGATTCACTGGGGACAGCGGAACATCTGAGAGGGAGAGGAGAAAAGCTGGGTATGAGTCCTCTGTACCGTTTCAGTCCGCCAGAGAAGCTTCTGGATTTTGAACCTGAGAGGATCTTCTGCGGGCACGGTAGAGGAATCACCGAAAATGCAGCTGAACTCCTGAAGGAAACTATCAGTAATGGCAGGAGGAAAACACCTTCGGCCTACTTCAATGCTTTCTACAAAATGCTTAAGCGATCTTGAAGCTTGAGCAGGAGAGTTCAAAGCTTCTCTATTAGCTTGTGCTGTGTTGCTTTTGCCTCTTTCTAGACTCCTTTGAGGAGGATCTGGTGCATGAAAACTTCCGTCTAGTTTCCATCTCTGAGTTCTTCTACATTTTTGGTATTTCCTTTTTCCGGGTCATCTATGGATTTCCCTAGTCTTTCCAGGATTTCCCTGGTTGAGCGGTCTTCCATATTCTCAGGGAAAGGTTAGTGGTTCTACCTCTATTTTTTCGAAAACGAAGACCGGTTTCATGGACCTTCCCTTGTCTTCAAGGTCTACTATGCCGTGTCTGTAGAGTTTCTTGATGTCCTGTGAGCCTTTTTTCTTTCTCTTCCGAGTTCTTCAGTCAGTCCTGTGATGGAGTCGAACTCTTTCTCCGAGAGTCTTTGCAGAATTTCCCTTCTTTTTTTTGTCAAAAGTTTCTGGGCCTGGG